>DVLR01000139.1 GCA_018715425.1 Candidatus Merdenecus merdavium | reverse complement strand
CAATTTAAACCTGAAATAATCGTCATCAAATCCCCACACTCTTCATTGCAGATTTCTATAACACGTTTACGTTCTGCACGTGAAAGACCTGTAACCTCTCCAGTATGACCGTTACACACTAACCCTTCGATTCCTTTGCCATAGAAGGATTTAATCCAACGAAGATATGCACGAAACTCCTTTTCATTAATTGAAAAATCCTCTTTCAATGGCACAGAAACCGCTGGGAATATTGTTTTAAAATTTTTGACTTTTTCCATGATATGTTCTCCTTTATACTTTCATATTATTTCAATTTTTAGGAAGCTCTGCGCATTTGCTTCTTTTGCACAAACGTTTGTATGTTATGTTTTATTTATATCATGCACAAAAAATACAGTCAATCATTCAGAAGTGTTCTGCAAACATTTGCATATATTATTAATTTGTTGATTTTTCAACCAGTTTTGACTATAATGCGTGTAAACTATATGTTACAGATAAAGGGATATACTAATAGAGTTTTAAATAACTCAAACAGATTGAAACATCGAGGATTTTGATTTATATTGAATTTTCTTCCAGAATATATCTGAAGTGAAAACAAGAAAAGAAAACCATAAAAAACAACTCAAAAATATGGTTCCGTCAAGATATACAGTTGAACGAAGCCACTGGACACCCAACCACAGGAAACACTTATGACCGCGTAGAAATCACAACTGACAATAAAATCAATCTGTTCCGTGATCTAGCATTGAGAAACGGTTGGAAGCCGCTTCTCAATACACCGAGTTGGTTTTATCCAATGGAATACAAGTAGAATTACTTTAAACTTATTAATTATGTTGTCTCACGTTCAATTAGTGAAGCATTCAGTACTACATGTTGCACTTGATATTCTTTATCAACTCTGGTTTCTATTTCCTCTACAATCATTTTTGCCGCCTGTTCTCCCATCTCTTTTGCTGGAACTTCAAGCGAGGTCATCGTGGTCTCAAGTAATCCTCCTATTGAATGACCAGTAAGACTAATCACTTTAACCTGCTCAGAAACCCTGATTCCCTGTTCCTTCAAAGCGCGAATCACACCAATTCCCTGAATATCCACTGCAACCATAATACTGTCAATATTGGGATTCTGTTCAAACAACTGCTGCACTCCTTCATACCCATCTTTGAAATAGTTTCTTTTCGGAAGCACAGATTCTGTTACGTATTCTTGGCACCCGCATTCTTTCATGGCCTTTTTATATCCTGCATATCTTTCCTTATAAGGTATGATATCAAGAGGTCCATTAATAAATCCTATATTTCTGCATTCCTTTTTGTACAAATATTTCACCGCCTTATATGCACATGCATAAAAATCTGACACGATGCTGCTAAATATTTTATCCTGCTTTCTTACCATTTGTATTACAGAAACACCATCCACTCTAATATCTCGCAAAAGTCTTGAATTCTGTCCTGTGGCAGCAATCAATATTCCATCTACTAATCCGTTTCTTAGCCGATTTAAACATTCTGCCTCTACATCTGGATCATCTTTTGTATGGCAGATCATGATACTATATCCTAACTCTCTGGCTTGAATCTCAATGCCTTGTACCACTTCTCCGAATAATGACAGATTGATACTGGGTACTACTACTCCAATGCTATGTCTTTTTCCTTGCCTCAGACCTTTTACCAACAAGTTAGGCTTATAGCTTAGCTGTTTGACTGCCTTAAAGATCTGTTTTTTTGTTTCTGGATGAACGTAAGATGTATTATTGAGTGCCCTTGAGACTGTGCTAATGTCTACATTAGCCAATTTTGCCACATCTTTTAAAGTAGCCATTTCGCCCTCCTTATGTATAATTGTTTATTTATTACTTCTTTTATAACACATATCAAACAAAAATACAAACCACTTTCTCTATGTAGTTATGTGATTTTAACTAATTATGCAAATTATTGCAGCTCTTATTGTATATATTGACATATTCTTTATTTGAATGATATAACCTAATTAGTGTTTCAAACCAATTTTCTACGTATGTGCACAGTATGTAAGAATAGAACGAAAATAAAGGAGGAAATTTTTATGTCCGATTTAGAAAATACACAAACAACTGCTGAAACATTCAATCAGGGGCAGATAGAAAAACTACCCTTTTTATCCCTACTAAAGCGGGTAGGACCAGGGTTAATTCTGACTGGTGTTGTAATTGGACCTGGTGCAGTTACTACTGCCGCAATGATTGGTTCTAAATATGGGTATGACTTAGTCTGGCTATACATCCCAATTATTTTTATGGGAATTGTATACATGATGACCACCTATCGCATCACACTTCTTACAGGCATGCCAACCATTCACGCCATTGAGCACTACTATGGCAAGTTTGCCGCCAAATTTGTAAGTTTAGCAACCTTTATGTCCTGTTTCTTCTTTACGATTGGTAATATTTCTGGAACTGGAGCTGGAATGAATCTCCTCTTCAATATTGACTGGAAGCTAGGTGCCTTACTAATGATTGCCGTTTTAACCTATTGCTATTTTTCCAAAGGCGTATACAGTAAAGTTGAAAAAGGTGTAACATTATGCATCTTAGGCATGATTTTTTGCTTTTTATGTTACTCTGGTTGGAACTGGTGGTCCCAATCCTATCGAGCTTGGAAAAGGTCTTATTCACTGGACTTTTCCAGTCGGCAGTATCGTAACCTCACTGGGATTTATGAGTACACATGCTTCTGTAACTACTGGTATCTATGGCACTTATCTTGGAAAAGAAAAACATTGGAAAAAGGAAGATATGTTCAATGGTGTTATGCTTACTGATGCAATTGTTCATGTGCTTGGGGTTGTTCTCATTTCTATAGCTATAATGCTGGTTGGAGCAATCGTACTCAATCCGACTGGCACCACTATTTCTGCTCCAGCACAATTAGCAGAAATGTTGGTTCCAATCATGGGAAATGCTGCAAAGTACATAATGGGAATTGCATTGTTAGCCGCTGGATTCTCCTCACTATTAGGAAATACACAAAGAGCAGTAGTACTGTTAAATGCTGGATTTAATCGACCTACTTCACTGGAAGACAAAAGCATAAAATGGAGTGCTATGATCGTAATTATAATCGCTGCTGTTATTTGCTTTTTTTACGGTGGTTCTCCAACACAATTGATATTTATCGCAAATGTATTGACTGGAATCTCCACCCCTATTGCAGGTTTCTTTATATGTCGAATGATTTTCAGAAAAGATGTTAATAGAGGATTAAAACAGCCCAGAATCCTTCAAGCATGCATGGTTGTCTGCTATGTATTCTGTATTATACTCACTGTTGCGTCCTTATACAATACCATTTCAAAAGTTCTGTAGCTTCTGACATAGCAACTTTTAAATAACGGTATAGGAACAGCCCCTTCTGAGGAAGGGGCTGTTCCTTGAAATAAAACCTGTTCATTCACACTACTGCATGATTTACTCATAATCCTCCAACTTCCAACTATCTTTCCACTCAATCTTTAGTTTATCCCCATCGAAACAAATAGGGAGAAGCACATAAGTTGCAAGATGTGTATTGGCACTTTCTAACATGGGCGCTTTCATTAATTCTCTTTTCTCTTCATCTGTTACCTGATATTTTTCAGGAGCGTGGTTAGAAGCAATGGCACGTCTTAAAATATCTGCCCGTTTGTAATCCACTATATATTCTGGTACCCATCGGTCCGCTATCGTCACATATAAATCTTTCTTTCCTGGCACCTTAAACACCTGACCTATCTGGCTGTTAAAGGAAGCCATGGATGCATCCTTTACATGTGGATCACCAATACTTACAAAAGTGTCCTCATAGCCACCCGCTACAGCAGAATCACTCTGATTAGGCACATATCCCGTCATTCCACTTGTCAGCATATACAGTCTCTTCTTTCTTTCAAATACCGTTACGGCCTCTCTGCAAAATGGCGGATGAAGATGTTCATATTGCTTGGATACGATCTCCATACCTTCTGTATAGGTCTCATCCAACCTTATGCCAACGATCATATCATGTTCTGCATCACAATATAAATAGGCAATCTGATTGTCTTCATCCACGGAAATATCAAAATCTCCTATTTTCATTCCAAAAGGATTATATTGCTCTCGTACAACAGTATATGGACCAGTTAGTTTGTCTGCAGTCAATACGACAAAGCTTGCACTGGCACCGCATAGTTTCAGCCAGCAGACATATTTTCCAGTTTTTTTATTTTTAACAATATGAGGTCTATCCACTCTTTTCTCTGGAAAAAGATCGGAGTTTGGATCATCCAAAACAGGTGGGATGATCAGTCCCATATCTGTCCAATTATAGAAATCCCTGGAGGCATATAGGCGAATTCCCCATGTCCAGATACGAGATATACCGTCTGTATGTTCTTTATTCTCCCCATACCAGTAATATACTCCGTCTTCGTAAAGCATACCTCCAGCATGTGCCTCTATTCGATTGCCTCTTGTATCTCTCCATATTTCTCCAGGTCTTACTTCTGTATTACAAAATATTTCTTTTTCATTTTTCTTGGAAGCATCCTTTGCAGCAATTTGCTGATACAGTTTTATCCGTTCTTTTTCCGCTGGAGATATACCCCCATTTTCTATTCCTAGTTTTTTTAGTTCTTGATCCAATTGTTTAAGTGTTTCTTCTGAAACAGCTCCATTCATATATTTGGAAAGCATTCTGATAGAAAATCCACCTGCCTCCTTGTTAGAAGCTGCCATCCCTCTCATCTCAGGTATATATTTGTCTAACAATGCTGCTGCTTTCTCATCTTCATTCGTCTGTCTGATCTGCATATCAATTCCATAAATCATATATTTTATCTCCCTTCGATGCAAACAAGCTACCCCTGTTCAACTTCTCTCAGAAATTGAACAGGGGATTTTCTTACTCTATTCGTTCTATACTGTTCATTTCA
Organism: Candidatus Merdenecus merdavium; assembly: GCA_018715425.1. GTDB lineage: Bacteria > Bacillota > Clostridia > Lachnospirales > Lachnospiraceae > Merdenecus > Merdenecus merdavium. The sequence continues at coordinate 33,238 of DVLR01000139.1, read as the reverse complement.
GCCAATACGCTCTTCCACTCATCCTCTGTTATATTGGGCAGCATCCTCTTCAAAGTCTGCAAAGGTTCTGAGAGCAATCCCATATTCAAAGGTCGTAATTCTTCATAAGGCATAGGTTCACTGCCTTTATTTTTACCCATGCGTTTTATAATTCCTTCTGCCATAGGCATGATTCGGGTCAGAAACTCTTTTCCCACAGGATTCTTCTTCACATCGCAGATTGGTGTCATAATGGTATATACTATTCCTGTTGGAATAAATTCGTCTTCTGCTTCTATCTGTTTACCCAGACATACTTCCTCTGCTGACCATCCCGCCTGAATTTCGTAGGTTCCTTCTGCAACTCTCCAATTATGAGCTTCTTTATCCCAGTAAGCAAATGCGCGCTTATCCAGTGTAAAGGAAATGGTCCTGCTCTCGCCAGGATTTAAGAATACTTTTTTAAATCCTTTCAGTTCCCTGACGGGACGCTTTACGGTCATAGTATTTAACAATACTCCTACATAAAGTTGCACCAATGCCTTTCCTGCTCTGTTTCCTGTATTTTTTACTGTTACATCTGCCTGAATGGTGTCTCCTGCCGAAAATGTATCTCGATCAACAGATAAGTCTGTATATTCAAAAGTTGTGTAACTTAATCCGTGACCAAAGGGAAACTGAACATCCATCTCCTTTGTGGCATAATAGCGGTATCCTACATAAATACCTTCATTATATTCCACACGGTCTCCTTCCCCTGGCCAGAATAAATAACTGGGGTTATCCGATAATTTTTTAGGAAATGTCTCTGCAAGATGTCCCGAAGGATTGACTTTGCCTGTTAATACATTCCATATTGCTTCACATACAGCTTCTCCGCCAAGATAAGCTTCTACGATACCATTCACTTTATCCGCCCATGGCATTTCAACTGGGCTTCCATTTTGAAGTACAACAATGGTATTCTTCTGAACATTACTGACAGCTTCAATCAGCTCATTTTGACAAAGGGGCAGCTTCATGGTCCAGCGGTCATATCCTTCGGACTCCATAACTGGAGGTAATCCGGCAAAAATTACAGCAACATCTGATTTTTGAGCAAGCATAACAGCCTGTAATAATTTTTCCTTATCCGTTTCTTCTCCAAAATCAAATCCTTCTGTATAGCAGACATCTTTCTCGTCCTTAACCACATCCAAGATGGATGGAACACGATATGCGTTGATTTGAGAAGATCCCCGTCCTTGATATCTTGGTATCTCTGCAAACTTTCCTATCATGGCAATCTTCTTTTGTTGAGAATCTATTGGCAGCACATGTTCTTCGTTCTTCAACAATACCATAGATTCTTCTGAAACTTTCCGTGCAAGCTCATGGGCTTTTTCATAATCATAGGGAAGTACTTCTCGGCTTCCCTTTTTTCCCTTCATAGCCAGTCCGATCATCTGTTCACAGCAGGAATCCAAATCTTTCAGGGAGAGTTCTCCGTTTTCCACTGCTTCTATAATAAGATGGTCCTGACCTTTATCTCCTGGCATTGTTAATGCGCAGCCACCTTTTACTACTTCTACCCGATCATGAACCGCTGCCCAATCACTTATTACAGCCCCTTCATAGTTCCATTCATCACGTAAAAGTGTTTTTAAATAAGTTTTATTTTCTGTAGCATAAATCCCATGTATTTTATTATAGGAGGCCATCACTGACCAAGGTTTACTTTCTTTTAATGCATACTCAAAAGCAGAGATATAGATTTCTCTCAAGGTACGTTCATCCATCTCTGATGACTGTGTACGTCTTCTATTTTCCTGGCTATTAGCTAAAAAATGCTTCAAACATGTTCCAACACCCTCTGACTGAACACCTTTTATATAAGCAGCACCAAGTACACCTGATACATAGGGGTCTTCACTGAAATATTCAAAATTTCTTCCACACAAAGGACTTCGCTTAATATTAATTCCTGGACCTAATAAAACCTGTACATGTTCTTTTTGGCAATTCTGTCCCAACGACTGCCCCATTTCTTTCAAAAGCTCTGGATCGAAGCTGGAACCAGTGGCACAGGCAGCTGGAAAGCAAGTGGCCGTTACACTAACATTCTGACCCATGAAGTCTTGCTCTCCTTCCTGCTTCCTTACTCCATGAGGGCCGTCGGATAGAGTGCAGGAAGGTATTTGCAGTCGTGGAATATCCTGGGTGGAAAACATATCCTTTCCAGAGCAAAGAGATGCTTTTTCTTCCAATGTCAACTGTTCTACTAGCTGTCTGATTTCTTCATTCTTCATAAGGTTTCTCCCATTCATACTTTAAATCTTCTATGCCTAATTTGTCATAGCTTCTTTTTTCTCTTTGACAACTTTTTCAATTTCAGGCATCTTCTTTTCAAGTCTTCCGAAATAAAATGCACATAAAATAATAAGTATCATACAAATTAATGGAATAAGGCTGTAGAGACCGCGGATCATAAAAATTGCGCTATCTGGCTGTACAACAGTCTCACTTCCAGTTGTGGAAACAAATCCAGATGCACCAAGTAAAACTCCTGCTAAACCAGCACCAAGACCACTTAATATTTTCGTAACAAAGTTAATCACAACTGTTGTTGTCCCTTCCATACGATGCATACCTTTGTATTCATTATATGTAGAAAGATCCATGATACAAGGAACCTGCAGATAGGAAATCGGAAGAGAGACTATCGTACTCATGATAATTCCACTGTATAACATTGCCATATTATCTTTTGCAAAAAACACAAGCAGATATCCTGCTGCGGCCAAAATACCACTTATAATAAACAGCTTGGATACCCCAAGCTTTCGAATCAAAGCGGGAAAAATAAACATCACTGGTAACAACAGCATTCCCAAAACACCCACAAGCCCGAAAGCCGAAATGTCTCCTACTATATACCTAAAATAATAACTTCCAGCTCCGAATCCTACTACCATATTATAGATTCCTACAACACCTGCAAGGCTCCATGCATATTTATTCATTCGAATCATCTGCCCTGCTTCTTTTATACTAATATGTGGGCTCTTTCCTGCATCAATAGATGGATCCTCTTTTACAAAGATGAATCGCAAAATTCCAATGAAAGCCAGTGGAATTGCAAACATGACAATCAATTGTCTCCATCCATCACTTCCTCCATTAGCAGAAATTACAAGCTTAGCCATCATCCTTGGAAAAAGTAAAGAAACAATAATCGATCCACCCATGGAAACGATTCCCCCATAAGAAGCGACCTTGGTTATCACTACGCGGTTTCCACTGAATGCACGAACTGTATATGGAGTGCCACAGGCTGTCAGCAATGTTGAAAAGATAGAATATACAAAGGAATACATGGTAAATACCCAAATTGATTTTGCAGTCATTGACCAGCTTTCATCTGCAAAAAACAGCAATACAGTTGAAAGCCACGCAAAAATAATTGCAATTTCATAAGGACGCCCTTTTCCCAGCTTCGTATTTGTATTATCTACAATATATCCTGCAAAAATATCTGTAATTCCGTCGAATATCTTTGATGCCATCATCAAACTTCCCACAAGAGCTGCGGACATCCCTAAGGTATCGGTACAAAACATCATCAGGTACCCTGATATAATAACCGTAATAGCTGCCAGAGAGACATCCCTTGTTTTCCATGCAAAAAATTTACCCACCGAAAGTCTGTTCGGATTCTTTTGTTTTTCTTTCTTCATTTCCCTACACTCCTTAAAGTTTTCTATGCAAAAAGTACTTTTCATAGGTCTTATTATACATTTTTTTGTACTAACTAAAGAATACTTTTTCCTTATATGGATAACTATTTCGCTTTTATTTAAATGAAAGTCAAATTTTTATACATTAGATCTATTATTTTATCTTCATATCCCTTATAATAGATTTTAGGTAAACTGATAACAAGGTTCTCATATGTAAAGAATCTTTATATTTCTATATAGGAGAAACAAGATATGTTTATAAAAGAACGATTAAAACTCTTAGAAGAATTTCTCTGCTGCTGTCATGAGATATATTTTTGGATTTACGATACATCCTTAAAACTTCAGGATAGTTCCTATCAAAACCCTCTAATTTTGGATGCTATCTTTTCTGCCTCTAAATGTAAGACATATTTGTGGGACTATATCCAATCACACACTCTTCCCGTTTTTCTGTACGATCAAGAAAGCTTGATGTGGATTGCTGTTATGGAGAAAAATACTCTTGACGAAAGTATTCAGCAAATCCACATTATGGGTCCCTTTTTTATCAATGAATCTGCTTTACCTGAATTAAAAAAACAGATTCGACAAAAATCTATTTCTATTAAAATGCAAAGAGAAGCTGAAAAAATATTGGAAACCATTCCTACGATCTCTTCATCTAATCTTTTTCAATATACTTTGATGTTGGAGTATTGTGTCAATGGTCACCATATAACCATTGACCAGATTCATCATCAGCAAAATGATTCCGAAACATTTTTCGGTAGAGTAGATGGTAATTCGGAGGCAGAAACCTCTCACACCTCTCTGCATCTAGGTGTCAATACGATAGAGCGCCGGATGCTTACCATGATTGAAGATGGCAATTTGAACTACTCTTCTGTATTGGAATCAGCCGCTTTAATAAGTAATGGAGTGCAAATGAAAGGAAATACCTCTTTGAGAAGAGGGAAAAATTCTTCTATTATTTTTATTACACTAGCAAGCCGCGCTGCTATCAAAGGTGGACTTCCTCCAGCCACTGCTTACAATTTATGCGATTTTTACACAGATATGGTTGAGAACTCTAAGACCATGTCTGAGCTTGCGAACCTGAATCATACAATGTATGACGATTTTATTCGCCGAGTACACTCCATAAAAAGAGCAAAAGAAGAAATGTCACTATCAACACCCATTCTTACCTGTTGCGATTATATCAAGATGCATGTATGTGAAAAGATTTCCGTTAGTTCTTTGGCAAAACTTGTTGGCTATGCCGAATATTATCTTACTAAAAAATTCAAAAAGGAAACTGGTCTGTCAATCAATGAATACATTAATCAGAAAAAAATAGAACATGCAAAACTACTTCTAAGTGCTTCAGATCACAATATTCAGGATATTAGCCAAGAGCTGAACTACTCCTCACGAAGTTACTTTACGAGAGTTTTTCAAGAACAAACAGGTCTTTCTCCAAGTGAATATCGGAACACATACCATCAGACAGGGGATATCTGAAATTTCAGATATCCCCTTCTTCCGTCCTCTGTCCTATTCCTAGCATAAATTCCCATTGGGCTCAATATTCATTTTTTTATGTCTTTTTATATCACATTTTTTTAATTTCGTTGAGTTTCCGGTTCAATTCCACAATCATCTCTGTGGTGACTGCCTTACCTGCCTGTTTCAAAGATGTCTCCAGAGACATTGCTTCCATTTTTCGCACCATTTCTTCTGGCAGTTTCACATTTTTCGCCACATCTCCGTATGCAGCTGTGACCTTTTCCATCATTGTTGCCATTAGCGCTGCAGCTTCTGGCACCCCTTTGATTGAAGCAACACTATCCTTGATAGAAAAATATCCTTCTCTTTCCTGCATATCGTCTCTGTCGAACCAATTGATTACTTCACGTCCTGGACAAATATAACCTTTGTTTGCCGTCTCTGTGTAGCGAATCTTCATCTGGTCTGAAATATCTCCACTCACAGCCTCAATCACATGCTCCCTACTGATCGGCACACGGAAACAAAATACCTTTTCAGCCTGCTTTGTTTCCACTAGTTCTCCATCCACATACAAGGTCACTTCTGATTGATTGGAATACACCTTGATTTCGGTCTCTTTCTCTGTTCTATCCACATAACGACTTCCACACAGATGTACAAACGGCTCTTTTGATAAATATGCTTTGTAGATATAAAAGGCATCTTTCTTGATCTTCCTGTCAAATGTTACAAGTCCTTTCTGATTCTGTCCTGGTTTTCCGCCTTCTTCTCTTCCGTCTGCGGCAAAGTCAAACATGTTCCATACATGCATCGCCCAGATATATGGACGCTCGCTCCACATTTTCAACATATGTTCATGATAAAGTGCCTGATAGCTTTCTGTATAGTCATTTTTCTCCGGTGATATACTCTGATATTGCGGGTTCGCATCCGCACCATACTCTGACAATCCCATCACTGTATCTGGATGCTTTTCATGAAAATGGTCAAACCAGCTATCATTTTCTTCTACATCCCCTACATACCATCCGTAGTACAGATTATAAGAACGAATATCGGGGAGCATTACCAACTCGTCCTCTGGATCAAGCATAAACACATGCGCCATCGTTGTCGGTCTGTTCTGATCCAACTGATGACAAAGATCGTTCAAAATTTTGTGGTTTTCTACTAGGTCCTCTGTCACACCGCCTGTTGCTGTAATTTCATTGGACAACCCCCAGCACACAATTGAAGGATGATTATAATTCTGAACAACCAATTCTGTCATCTGGGAAATGGTATTTGCTCTTCCTTCTGGCATATGTTCTGTAATATATGGAATTTCTGCCCAAACAATCATTCCATATTGATCTGCCAGATCATAGAAATACTGGTCGTGCTGATAATGTGCCATGCGGATTGTATTCGCCCCCATCTCCAACATCATCTGCATATCTTCCTCGTGCATCTCTTTTGTCAGTGCATTTCCCACTCCCTGACGGTCCTGATGTCTCGCTGCTCCGCATAAAGGATAGCTTTCTCCATTTAAGAAAAATCCTTTCTCCGGGTCAATGGAAAATGTACGGCAGCCAAATTTCTCCTCAACTTCATCTCCACTTTCAAGTTCTGCTTTCAATGTATACAAATACGGATCTTTTTTGCCGTTCCACAAATGTACCTGTTCAAGCGAAACTTCTACCTTTGTATAATTCTCAGAAATATCTGTTTTTGCATCTGCAACTTTATTTCCCTCTGCATCCAGAACTATGAAAGTAACTTTTTCACCTTCGACTGCATTTTCCGTCCATGCTTCTATCACAATACGGGCATTCTCTCCTTCTATGTGAGGTGTCACTTTCACGCCGCTACCTCCATAATATCCCAATGTAAAATGCCCTTTTGGAACGGTCAATACAGATACGGTTCTGTAGATCCCCCCGTAAAATGTAAAATCTGCCTTCTGTGGATATACTTCTCTCGTATAGCTGTTGTCTACAGATACAGCCACCGTATTTTCATCCTTCAAATACTCCGTTACATTTACACGAAACGTTGAATAACCTCCATCGTGACTTCCTGCAAAAGATCCATTCACATAAACCTTTGCCCTCATTGCCACTCCTTCAAACTCCATCCAGGTCTCTTCATTATCTTGGATTTCTGGTTTTTTAAATTTTCTGACATACCAGCAAGTTCCACGGTAATAGTCATTGCCGCCGTCCTGTCCGTCCAGTGCATTCCATGTATGTGGCAGGGTTATAGAATCTCCTCCTGCCATAGAGGCGTTCTCCGCCGTAATATTCTCTTTTATAAATCTCCAACCATCCATGATTTCTATTCTTTTTCTCATATCCAATCCTTTCTCATCCTAACGTTTCAGCTTAACTGTAGTTCCTTTGGTAATTCCGTTTTCATTATAAGCATCCACCCGTACAAAGTAATCTTGATTTTTTACAAGAGCTCCGATTTTCTGCTTTATGCCAGTCTCTTTTCCATCCTGTACATCTTCTGGCTTTCTGTATATCTGATAACTGTGATATAGTTTTGCTTCTTCGTGTCCCCACAAAATATTGTATCCAACAGCATCGTTTTTCCCTTGGATTTCAACCAGCAAGTCTAATGCGTCTTCACTTCTGTCAGCCGTGAAAACTGGGATGGATGGTTTTTCTCCTGTTCCGATTCCGAATACTCGAAATCCCGATATACAAGGAGTTACATCGTATGGAATTTTTAAGATCGTCAGACGCAGATACCGCACAGATATACCATCCTCCCTGACAATCAAATCATGGGGCAGATCTGTATCTGCCTGTGACTTATCTTCAATCATAAAATAGGTAATACCATCTTCAGACCCTTCCAATATCCATCGGGTTGTCAGCTCTCTCTCCTCAATATACCGTGGCTGTGCAGCATTACCACGAATCTCTCCTGGCGATTCTATGGGAAGTTCATCATCTGCAAAGTTGATTTGTACAGCACGCACATCCATAGTATGTTCCAAATCTACTTCCAGCCATTGACCCCTATCTGCCGTGTTCGCTCGCCACCAGGTCGTTGCATCTTCATTGACCGCCTGATCTGGCCCCTTTCCTTCCGCTGACGAAGATGCTTTTACCGGTTTTGCATAGTCCAGCAGAAACCATTCTGGTTCTCTCCAGGGATCCATTTTCCCTTCTGCAACTGCAATTGGCCAATCTCGTAATTTTGATTGCAGAATAGTTCTCCATCTCGATCAAATCCTGCGGGCCAGATGCCGACTCTGCGCTCAAACTGATGATTGACACTGATTCGCATAGTAGATGTATGCCACAGATTATGTTCCCGATCCCACATGGTAGATCCATGTCCAGCCCCTGGCATATATCCTCCTGGATGGTATGAAAACGGATTATTTTTTGCCAGTCTAAATGGTCCCAGGGGTGTCTCTCCTACATAAACTCCATCTGCATACACATGAAACTCTGCTCCAGGACAGGCATACTGGAGATAGTATTTTCCTTCATATTTATTTACCCATGGTCCTTCAATAAATGGACGTCTTGTAAACATACCTCTAACCATAGAACTATTTTCCTTAGGTATTTGTTCTAGAGACATATTTCTTTGTTTTAAAAATGCAAGGAGCATTCCTTCAACTTCCTCTTCACTACGTGGAAATTCACAATGATCTACACCCACTCTTTCATATCCTCTTTCATATCCCTCTCCAGAGATTAATTCCAGACGTTCTGTTTTGGGCTCCATTGTGGTGGGATCCAATTCCACACCCCATATTGGTGTAATATTAGAGCACCCCCAGTAAAAATACATGCGCCCATCATCATCCTGAAACAGATGGGGATCCCAAAAATCAAATGTCCCCTGAATCTCCTCGTATGGTCCGTGAACAATATCCTTTGTACGGTAATAATTACAGTTTTCTCCTCTTTTAGATGCGCAGAAATAAACATATTCCCCACATACTCTCACATCTGGTGCATAATCATACAAAGGAAGGTTTTTGGGAAGCCAATAGGTGTTCCATGTCACCATATCCTCCGACACCCATACCGACAAATTCATAGATGCAAAGATATAGTATTTTCCTTTAAAAAAGATCATGGACGGATCTGCCGCCTCCCTGTTGATCTGTAATGTTCCCTGTAATCGCGGATCCATATTAAACTGATATCGATATGGAACATTAAGGGGATTGCAATAATATTTCATCTATATTCCTCCATTCCTTCTGGAAGATGGCAGCTTACGTTTATCTCTCCATCTTCTCTCTTTTTCCATTCCACGTGAACCATTCCTTTTGGTGTAATTACATCACCTTTAGCATAATCCAGATATCCTGGAATGGGATGAATCTGAACTTTTTCATATCCAGGTGATGCAGGACGTACTCCCAGCGTTACTGCAGGCAGCTCATACAAAGCTGTTGCTCCCCATCCATGGCAATCGCTACGTTCATCAGTAGTATTTTCCACACAAGTTGTCAAGTGCTGTCCTAACATATTTCTCCATGTATCCCAGATTTTATTTGCCATTTCATATAAATTTGTTAATTCCAGGGCGCGGAACAAGTAGAAACTCATTGCCACTGAACATTGAGCATAACCCTCTTTATTGATGGTACGTTTCAGATTACTTCTTCCTTCCTGATGGTCCAGCACACCTGTTAAGATACCGAACACCTGACAATGTACACTATATTCATCTATTCCAGGACCGTCCTGAAGTAATCCCTCTTCACCAATACACTTTTCTCTGATTATATCCTTGATTTTCTCTGCTCGCATCCTATATTCTTGTGCTGTTTCATGCTTTTCTATATATTCCGCTAACATTGCTGCATTTTGCAACCCCATTACATAAAGAAGACTTTCCATGGTAATAGGACCCCTTGTTATTGCAGTAGGAACACCTGACGTTTGATTCCATTCCTCTGTCCAGTCAATAAAAGACCAATATGAATGACGCATATATAGACCACCCAGATTTTCTGGCATTCCACTCTTTCCGATGCGCTCTTCAAAATACAATAAAATACGATCAATGGAAGGCATATGGGTTTTAACCAGTCCTTTATCTCCAAAATACATCATGTGATCGTAGACCATAAGAATATAAAAAATAGAAAAACCAGGAATGACATTGGCTCTTACCGAAGGTGCACTACAAGTAATCATACCATCATATCTCTGTGAAATCCGGAAATCCTCCATACATTTTCTCGCCATACGGTCATCTGCAGCAACCTGGTAAGTGAAAAGAATTTCCGCCCGAGAATCCATGGCATACTGAAGCTGCTCATAAAATGGACAATCCATATAGGTTTCATGCATACAGCGTTTCAGTGATCTTAAGCTAATATCCCAGATATCCTGCAAAGATGAATCCGATGTCTCCACATTTGTCATTACTTGCAACGGATATCCAGTTTCTGTGTAAGTAAAATTTTGAATAATCAGTGGTTCACTCTTTGTCTCTAAGGTAATTCCTATAAAGCGAAATGTCCGAAACCAAAATGGTTCATACACCTCTGGCCGCTCTTTATTACCCCAGCCTCCAACTAGATATATATCTTCATATCCGCATAATTTCCCATTAATAAAATCAATTCTATCTCCCTTTTTAGGAACCTGGGATCCTTCTTTTTTCTGTTCTGGATAAGAATAGGCTTCTGCACAATGTATCGTTACCTTAGCTTGTTCCCCTCCTTGACATACAAACTTTAGATACCCTGTCATCAGTTCACCTGCACTGATTTCAACATGAACTTTTGTATGGGCAGGTATTACCATTACACCTTCCCCTGCCAGCATTTTATTCCATCCAGACAACCGATTTACATCTGTGACAATGTTTTCCTCTTCTCTCAGACATACTGTTGTTATCAAATGACCGGGAATATGACGCTGTGCAGGTAACGGATTTTTTACCATATTTCCTGGAATGGTTGCTCTATTTATCTGGAAAATAGTATATGGAACTGCATCTTTCCAATTTGAATCATCAAATCCGTTTTCCATCCATCCAGCGTATTTGGCACAGCCAGATCCATGTTCCAATATATGAAGAGGTGCAGGGCGAGCATTCTCACCAACAAGACGGATGTGCCGAATCAGTGAACATTTCCATCCTGATTTTCCGTTTAACTGTTTATCTTTTCCTGAACTCTCTTCTTCTATATACAAATGTGGAATCTCTGAACGGCAGATACTATGATTTCTGCGACTTAAATCCGACGGATATCTTAGAACAATGACTGCTACTGTATTTTCTCCCTTTTTTAAATAAGATGATAAATCAATTTCATCATAAAAACAATACTGTTCATTCCCCTTTCCTGGACCTTCTTGAATAAAATTTCCATTTACATATAGCTTATATCTGGAATCAGCAGAAATTTTCAGATTGATCGTTTGTTCTCCATCAAATGTACAGCTTTTCCGAAAAAAAACAAATTGGGGATTTTCGTTATCCAAAAAAGTCCATTGGGGAGTCCATATCCAATTTGTCATCATTAAATTTGCCTGCATAATGTCTCCTTTGCTTTTTCTTTTTATTTTATATATTCTTCTATCATCTTTCTATACCTCTATTGGATATTACGTTCACTATTTAGATATCATTTGTTTAGAAATTCATTTTAGACTAAATAATAATCTGATTGTCCAATTTTTAATCTTTCTATTTTATATATTTAAATCTTTTTTCATTCGTACTTCCACTGTCACAAAGTAAATTCTATTAGATCCAACCCAAGCTAGTGGTAGAATATCATTGATGCTCTAATCACCTTGTTTTGAATATGAGACTGTAATATAATAAAAAACAGAATCTTTTTTATTGTCCGCTGTAACATTTTGCGGACATTTTCCTGTTATACTATCTAAAAAAAACAAAGGAAGTGACAAAAATGAAGCAGATTTTAATTGTGGAGGATGACAGTTTTTTGAATAAGATATTATCCTATAACCTCATCGCTGACGGTTACAGTGTGACCTCTTCCTTAAATGCCAAAAGTGCCACCGAAGCCCTCCATCAGCGGGATTTTGATTTAGTACTGCTAGACATTAACCTTCCAGATGGAAATGGTTTTGAATTATGCCAGCAGATAAAGCCCCAGCAACCAGATACCATCGTGATCTTCCTAACCGCCAACGATCAGGAGAACGATCAGATACGAGGCTATGAAGTAGGTGCGGTGGACTATATTACAAAACCCTTTGTCATTGGGGCTTTGCAACGAAAAATCAAAGCCATGTTTTCCATGCTAGAGCACCATAAACCAGCAAAGGATATTTACGACGATGGGTGGCTATTCTTAGATTTTTCTGAACAAACTGCGACCCTAAATGGCAATCCCTTAATATTATCCACAATGGAGTTTAAAATGTTAAATCTGTTCCGTAAAAATCCTCGACAAGTGTTAACCCGTGGGCATCTTTTAGAAAAACTGTGGGATATTGACGAGAAATTTGTGGACGAACACACTCTGACAACTTCCATTAGCCGGATTCGTGGCAAGATCGAAGCAGATGGTGGTCCCCCTTACATTAAAACCATTTACGGTATGGGGTATCAATGGACGGGAGGTGAGATAAAATGAAATTCAACAATCTCTCGGTGAAGCAGCTATTTTGTTGGATAATGGCAGGACTGTTCTTGTCTATGTTAGCGATCACAGCTGTGATATTTTTTATTACAAAACAAACGGTGGTACTACTGGTAAGCGGGGCACTACTCCTTTGCGCCTTTATCTGGATCTTTGCGCTGACACATGTATTTGGAAAGTGGCTAGTGTTGTTTACCTCTGATCTATGCCAGACCCTCGACCATATGATCAATGGGAATAAAGCACCGAAACATCCAGAGGACAGTGAAACCCAGATTGCCCGTATCAATCACCGACTGTACCGTCTGTACAAGATCATGCAAGAAAATCTTGGCAGAGTGGATGAAGAACGGCAGGAGCTTCAAACTCTTGTATCAGATATTTCCCATCAAGTAAAAATACCAGTGAGCAACTTGAAGATGGTGACAGACACCCTCCTTGAAAGGGCAGTAACCGAAGGGGAACGCACCGATTTTATTCGGGGGATACGTGCGCAAGCAGATAAGCTAGATTTTCTCTTTCAAGCTCTTGTAAAATCCTCCCGATTGGAAATAGGCATCATCCGACTGGAAAGGAAACCATGCTATTTATTTGACACAGTAGCACAAGCCATGAGCGGAATTGTATATGAAGCTGAAAAAAAAGAAATTGCTGTCTCGGTGGACTGTCCAGAAGATCTGATGCTTTCCCATGACAGCAAATGGACAGCGGAGGCCCTTTTTAATCTGTTAGACAATGGAGTAAAGTACACACCCCCAGGCGGTAAAATTTCTGTATCAGTAGTGCCATGGGAAATGTATGTAGAAATCAAAGTGACAGACACTGGCAAAGGTATCTCTGAAAACAATCAGGCTTCTATCTTCCAACGTTTCTACCGTGAAGAAGAAGTACACCAACAACAGGGCGTTGGGATTGGTCTTTATCTTTCCCGTGAGATTGTGACACGGCAGGGTGGCTATATTAAAGTCATTTCAAGTCCTGGTCATGGTTCTTCTTTTTCTATTATGCTTCCTTTAAAGTAAAATATGGAGGACAGTTTTTTTTGAGCTATCTGCCATATTTTTTTACATATCCATGCTTCATAACACTTTATCCTAATTTTTAATGAATTTTTAGCACCTCGGACATTTCTGTAACATTTGGGTTTTACAATGATTTTATCCAGATACAAGACACTTTGAAAGGAGTTTTGAATATGAGCATTTTACAGACTATTGATCTGAAAAAGTATTATGGCATAAAACCAAATATCACCCGTGCTCTTGATGGAGTAAACTTTTCCATAGAAGACGGAGAGTTTGTATCCATTGTTGGAACCTCTGGTAGTGGAAAGTCTACCCTCCTTCACATGATGGGCGGGCTGGACACCCCTACCAATGGAACCGTGATTATCCATGGAGAAGAATTATCAAAGAAGAACGATGAACAACTTACCATTTTTCGCCGACGTAACATTGGATTTATCTTTCAGAATTACAACCTTGTTCCAATTCTAAATGTGTATGAGAACATCGTTCTACCAGTAGAGCTAGACGGCGATACCGTAGATCAAGATTTTATGGGAGAAATCATACACCTTCTGGGACTAGAAGATAAGCAAGACAGTATGCCAAACACCCTCTCTGGTGGGCAGCAACAGCGTGTGGCAATTGCTCGCGCCTTGATTACCAAACCGGAAATCGTGCTTGCTGACGAGCCGACAGGCAATCTTGATAGCAGGACCAGTGCCGAAGTATTGGCTCTTATCAAGCATACCAGCAAAAAGTTTCATCAAACCGTAGTTATGATTACTCACAATAACGATATTGCCTGCCTTGCAGATCGTATGATTCGTATTGAGGACGGAAAGATTGTAGACTGAGGAGGTAGCACCCTATGATATGGGCTTTTGAAAATGATACCAGTGCTGTAATCAAAAAATTAGCACAAAAAAGTATTCACTTTGACAAGAAGAAAAACTTATTTTGCCTTTCGGCAATAATTGTAGCCGTTGCAATGATCATGATGTCATTACTCACGGTACAAAACATAATTCAACAAAATCAAACAGAAATCAAAGATTTACATCAAGGAATTTTCTTTCATGTTACGTTGGACAGTAAAGAAAAAATATTATCCGAAGAAAATGTGAAAAATGTTGGCCTTTCGTATAATATAAAAACGGTTCAAGAAAACTCTAAAAATTTATCTTTGATTTACTACGATAATACCATGTTTCATTTTATTCCTAACTTTAATGGAAAATATCCAGAAAAATCAAACGAAATTGCTGTTACAGACACCTTTTTTACCAGTGAAAATAATCCTCCAGAAATCAATACTATCATTCCATTGAATATTGATGGAACTTTGAAAGACTATACTATCGTTGGTATCTTCCATGATGAAAATACCTCCGCTTATCCTGTTTTCGTTTCCTTTTCTAAATTCCAGGAATTGAAGGGAAATGACTTACTCAATGGATATGTTTGGATTGAAAACGCTGATACTTTTACTAAAGATGAAGCCACAGAGATATTATCTCAAATTTCAGAAAATACTGGACTAAATGATTGGACAGTCAGCAATTACTACGATGCCAATGCAAATCTTTCATTTAATCATTATGCGGTATATGGTGTAGTCGCCGCTATCCTCTTTTTATCTGCTTCTCTTGTAATTTATAGTATTTTCTATATTTCTGTTGGACATAAGGTTACAGAGTTCGGACAACTACGGACAATAGGCGCAAGTAAAAAGCAAATCTATAAGATGGTCCTCAAACAAGGATATATCCTTGGATTTCCAGGCATTTTAATTGGAAGTATGATTGGAACAATGATTAGCTATTATTTACAACCAAAGGGTTGGTCTGTCTCCGCATTTATCCTTTCATTGTTGGGATCATGCCTTTTTGGAATACTTCTTGTTTATATTAGTATTCGTAAACCTGCAAAAATCGCAGCTAACACTTCACCTATTTCCGCTTTGAAAAATCAAATAGAAACTATAACTTATCATAAACACAAAAACCATCATATCTCACCTGCATATTTAGCAAAAATTAGTTTTTTTAGAAATCGTAACAAGTCTCTATTGACTATTTTATCAATGGGATTGTGTGGGGTTATATTCTTTCTTTCCGCAAGTTACCAGAGTTCTTTTAACGCAAAGAGCATGGCTCGTTATTGGGATATGAGATACGGAGATTTTAAAATCAGTGTGGATTTGGAAGATAACAGTAAAGATATCAATACTCTTTTACAAAGAGAATATTTTTCTGATTATGTGAAACGTATTGAAAATATGGAGGAAATTATAAATATATTTTCCTACTCTGCATTACCAGTTGAGTTTTCTACAGACAATAATATTTATGATAACACTTTGTTACTTGGCTACAATGAAAAGGATATTGATTTTTTAAATTCTTCCACTTTATCGGGAAGTATCACTGATGAAACTGAGTTAATTATCAGTGATCCTAACCGTATCTATGATGTGTACCATTGGGATCCACAAATTGGAGATTTCGTGTCCCTTAGTTTTCAACATAGCAACGGAACAATAATAACAAAAGATTTCAAGATCAGTGCGATTACTTCAAATGGAGATGGAATGGGTGGTTATATCTTTAGAATGCCAGAAAAAATGATGAAAGAACTTGCGGGCTATGACTGTACTTACGCAATAGAGATACAGGAGAAACCTGAAAGCTACGAAATAGTTGAACAGAAACTTAAAGGTTTCATTTCTGGAAATAATGATGTCTACTTACAAACGATTCAAGATGTTATCACAGAACATCAATCCGCTAATAGTACAGGCTTCGCACTGGCATATGCAATATCAGCTGTTTTATGGATATTTGCGGCGATCAACCAAATCAATCTTACTATTACAAACTTTTTAGCTCAGAAACAAGAAATGGGAATACTAAAATCCATTGGTATGACGAATAAACAATTGAAACAATCTTTTGCTCTGGAAGGACTTTTTAATACTTTAATTTCCATTCTAATCACTGTTGTTTTCGGAGTACCAGGAGGATATCTAATTGGTATATGCTTAAAAAATTCAGGTATGTCCAGAGGATTCGTATTTCCCATCACTTCCTTTATCCTGTTTGTTGTTGGTATGCTTATCCTTGAAAGCTCGATGATTCTATTGCTTATTCATTCATGGAAAAACCAGTCTATCATCGAAGCAATAGGAAATTCATGATCCTTATCCGATCAGCGGAACAGCATATTTCTGTTCCGCTATGAAATTCTCTTAAATAAATATCTTCCTAACTTCAATAGATAAACTACTTTAACTATATACAAATTAATATATAATATAAAATAGCTAAAAATTCTGCTGAACCTGTACAAACCTTAGATCATGTTGGACTGGTAAATAGAATTGATAACTTCCTACTCTTTATTTAATTATGTGGATGTTTTTTACATGATTGATTCTAGCGGGAGATGTTTCTAGAATTTCACCAATATATTCCACCCTTACTATGTCACCTACCTTTACATTTTTATCCTTTATTTCTTCCATAGTAATTGTAAATTTAGAATCATCTTCCGATTGTATCGTGATAACATTTTCAATTTTTTTTAAAACTACACCATCTATATAATTTTTCTTCTTACTTAACCTAATAAATAAAAATATACATAGCAGCAATACAATCAACAACAGTTTAACTAAATTTTTGTCCTTTATATATTTCAAAATATCCACCTCTTTCATACATTGGAGCATGATGAACAGTATGAAGTTGAACTAATTTATACATATATTACTAAACTTTATAACTACTTAAAGATCAAATGCATATTTGTGTATCTTTCTAATGAATGTTTTTCCTTTTCAATAAATCTCCAAGTTTGTTTAAAAGTACCTGGGGCAATCAAATCTTCTTGGGATATAAATTCAATAAATTCCTCTACCCTACCTTCATACTTTTCTGCAAAATCATCTGCCAGATCTTCTTTTTCATCATCTGTAAAATCCTTCAATTCATTAAAAAGGACATGCTCCAAATTACAAGAATTAAAGTATATTTTATAGCTGACACCCTTAATTTTTCCAGAAGAATATAATTTGAATAAATTTTTTGCTTTTTGTGTATGTTTTCTATTTAAATAATCTGGATATTTCGTTTCTATACGATCCAAATAATACTGAACTCCTTACACATCTCCTTCTACTATGGCATTATTACAATAAACGCCATCCATATCAGTAATGTGTATAATTTTCATAAAATCATCTATATTATAACCGTATTTTTGTTTTACTGATTCAATTAAATGATTGATCTTTGAAAGTATATTATCTACAGAAGTATAATCTTTCGTTGTTATGTCTCCATGAACTACTACAAACTGAATCTCTTCACTCGAAAAGTACTCTTTCAAAATTGGTCCCAATGCAGCCTCATCACTAGGTCCCTCTACAATGACTGCAATTACTTTTTTCTTACTCATTGCGAACACCTCGCCCCGCTTTTCTAAATGCTCTGGCAATCTTCAAACTATCTGTTTCTTCATAAATTTCTTCTGATTGACCACCAAGCGTAATGCTTCGAATATACATATTGCGAAGATTATTACTTTCTCTTACACTCTTCATATGAATATAACGATTATTAGGGTTCGTAGTGGAAAACATAATACTTTCCTTATCAAGCATTTCAAGTGCACGAAGATTATGGGAAGTAAAAATCAATTGTCCTTTTGCACTTTTTTTGAAAATATCCAACAATTCTCCCAACATATATTCAAAAACTCCTGCATCAAGTTCATCAATTACTAGACAAATTGAAGGATTCCCAAATGCCTGTATTAGTGCATTAAGAATGGAAATAATTTTGATAATTCCCTCTGACTCCATTCTGATTGGAATCTCTTTCATTCCCTCTCTCTTTGACATTAATTCCAGTCTCCAGCCCTGTTCTCCATGGTTCAATGACTGTTTTCCATAATTTTTAATAGTTACCTGAATACCAGGAATAATTGTATATAAGACTATATTAATCTGTTCTACAATTGTCTCCAGAATATTTTTTCTTTCTTCATCAACCAGTATTGGTTCTGTCAAAGGCACTGTGAAATCTCCTTTGGCTCCAACGCTATCATTTTCAATTCGAAAGGCCATAGGCAAGACAAAATTGGCTGAAATTACTCCTGAATGCGTATTACGGATTACAAATAAGTCTTTCAATGCAAATTCAAACAAAGAAGAAATGATAAAGGAATATTGTTTAAAACCATTTGTATATTCTCTACAAAAAATTTCCCGACTGCTTTCACCAAAAATATACGAACAATTACTTTTTTCAGCTATTTTACGTGCTACAATCAAGTCAGTTTTTATTTCTTTATTCGCTTCAACAACTTCATCAAGCCTATTCTTTGGTTTGAAAATAGAATCTTTTAACTTTCTCTGATAGTCCATAAAAGCTGTCTTATTTGTTCTACTTCCATTTTCATTTTTTGCAACACTCAATACTTCTCGACTAATAAAAACCTCTTTTTCTTCTCTGCTTAGATAAAGTCTATAACCAACTTCAAACACTATGTTTTCAATAAAAATATTGAAATCTGCCATAATTTCAGCCTTATTAGAATCCATATCAATGTAATCTTCCATTGAATGATCAAGATTAGCTCCTACCATTACTTTTTGTAAAAAATACAATGCATCAACAATGGCAGTTTTTCCTGAGCCATTTTGTCCATAAATACCCAGCACTTCTGCTTTATCGGCTAATAAAATTTTATTTGTAGTATTTGGCATATATATAATACCTTTTTTTACATTTTTTATATTCGTCAATTGTAATGATGACAAACGAACAATAGGCCTTTTCATCTTTATTCTTCTCCTTATATCTATCATCCTGTACTACATATTATGACTATAATGGTACCATAAAACAATGATTTCTTCAATATTTTTCTCTGTTTTAGTATTTTTTATACGTTTTTTTAAATTTTATTCCTCACTTTTTCATTTTCCAAACGAAAGAATCTAGTAATACCTTCATAAGCAATTCTATTTTTTAGTCTTTCAATATTTCGATTATTTTACTATAAAATGGAGAGGATTCAATACGCATAATGGAGATTGCTTCATCGGCTTCGCTAATGAAGCCAGCAAAGGTTTCATTTTGAGATTTGACAACACCTTTACACTGGCAAAAAAATTTCAAGAGATAAGCTGGTGGAGAGAAGGTTTATTATTCCAATCCAATGTCTCTACCTATAAAAACCATTACCTGGATAGTAGATATCTTTCGGCAGCTGTATTTGTACAGGAAATTGAAAAAAGGGGATAGAAAAGACAGAAAAAAATATCCACAAAATTAATATTCGGGGAGAAACAGACTCCTATAGTGTTGATAACTTTCTTGAAAAATGAGAAAAGAAAGGATAAAAGTGGATAACTTGAATTTTTTGAAAAAACCATAGAAATAGTTGTCTGTTGAGAAAGATAGTATTGCATCTATCAAGACAATGGAGCGAAATAAAAACCAAATAAATACTATGGCCTATTTGCGGAAATAAAATCCGTGATAAAATTAGAGAGGATACCATTTTGATGAATTACCCTCTCTACTGTCCAAAATGTAAACAGGAAAATCTACCTCTGATAGTGATAGTAGTGGATAGTAGAGATGAACATCTTTATTCCTATCAATCCTGAAATGTCTTGAGTGCATCAATTGTCTGCACAATCAATTCATCCAACGACCACCCCAACATATCAGCACCGCGCTTGATTACTTCCCTGTCGCATCCAGCTGCAAAGCCTTTTGCCTTATATTTTTTCTTAACAGATTTTAGCTCTAAATCCTGTACACTTTTCGATGGTCTCATCAGAACAACTGCACCGATCAATCCAGTTAGTTCATCTACTGCATACAGCACCTTTTCCATCTCATGCTCGGGTTTGATATCTACCGTAAGTGCGTATCCATGACTCGCTGTTGCGTGAATGATTCTTTCATCAATTCCTCTTTCACGCATGATTTCCTGTTCTTTGATGCAATGCTGATTGGGATATTTTTCAAAATCAAGATCGTGGAGTAATCCTACAATTCCCCAAAATTCTTTTTCCTCCTCATATCCAAGTTTTTCTGCAAAATACATCATTGTCTTCTCTACGATTTGGCCATGCTGCAGGTGAAATTCATCCTGATTATATTCCTTTAATAAACTCCATGCCTCTTCTCTAGTCATTCTGTCAGCCTCCTTCAGTATAATCTATCAAAAAATTGCCCGAATACATTGCTATATCCAGGCAAACCATTCTTCTCTTGTATTATAGTTTTTTTCTTCTACCAAGTCAATGGGATATCCTTTCAATGAACATCACCCTTAAGCGTTAATGCCCCATACTTCTTCTGATATTTCTTTTACCAATGCAAGCTTCGCCCACTGTTCCTCTTCTGTAAGTTTATTACCAATTTCACAGGATGCAAATCCACACTGGGGACTTAAACATAATCTGTTTAATGGAATAAATTTCTCAGCTTCATGAATTCTTGCAATTACTGTTTCTTTATCCTCAAGCACCGGTGATTTGGTTGTAATCAGTCCAAGCACTACTTTCTTATTTTCTGATACATATTTTAATGGTTCAAAGTTACCTGAACGTTCATCATCAAATTCCAGATAATAAGCATTCACATGCTCCTCAGCAAACAAAAACGGAGCAATTGGTGCATATCCGCCTGACGCTGCCCATGTCGAGTGGTAATTACCACGGCACACATGTGTATTAATAACCATGTCTTCTGGCTTCCCTTCTATAGCAAGGTTGTTAAGTCGAAGATATTTCGTTGCTTCATCTTCTACAGATACATTCCCTTCCTTCTGTCTTGCTGCCCAGTATTTTGTATCGCAGAACATGCCCCAGGTACAGTCATCAAACTGTACATTTCTACAGCCTGCAGCATATAATTCTTTCATTACGATTTGATATGCCTTTGCAATATCCTGGATCAATTCTTCCTGATTGGGATATACTGCAAGAGTATCCTTTCCATTATCCTCACGGAACAATTCTGCTAAAAGCTGAGCAGGTGCTGGAATAGTCTGCCTGGCTACTGTATTTTCATCTTCAAACTGTTTCACAAATTTAAAGTGCTCCACAAAAGGATGATTCTCTCCACTAATTTTGCCTGTTACTCTGATAGAACCGTGTGTTGTTTCTTCTCCATGGAAAAAATATCCATGATCGAGCTCTATATGTTCGATTCCATTGAATCCCCACATAAAATCAAGATGCCAATAACTCCTTCTGAATTCACCATCTGTGATTACTGGAAGCCCAGCTTTTTTTTGTTTTTCAATGAGTTCTGTAATACACTTATTCTCTACCTCAGTCAACTGCTCTGCACTGATTGTTCCAGCATCATAATCTGCTCTTGCTTTCTTTAATTCATTTGGTCGAAGAAAGCTTCCTACTACATCAAATTTGAATGGTGCGTTTTGTTTTTTCATAGTTCTAAATCTCCTCATCTGTCACTACATCCACATAGTCTTCTGCCACTTTGTTCATCTGTTCCTCTTTATTATACAAACTATTTTCGCATCGGTAAAATACAAAAAATTATCAGTTGGTTATAGTTTTTTATTATATCCGACTGATAATTTCATTCACTTATTATATTCAGTTACATATATTTTTAATGACTCTATGTATCTTCTGGCATATGCAGTAAGTGGCATCTGTTTTTGTGTAGTCACTCCTATTTCCATTATTTCATCCACTTCAAGTGGCCTTGCAATAATATTCTCTTCCAATGGATGAGTAGAGCTGATAAATACATGGGGTCTTGCTTCAAAAAACAATCCTCCAACCTATTATCAATTTACTTGAAAATCCATCAGACTTTCCCAAAGATGGTCCAATTCTCATCATCACAGATGAGGATATCGAAGAAAAAATAACAATTACACATAAACATGCATGTCTTTTACCAAGAGGACGTTATGGATTACCTTTAAACACCAAAGCCCCTATATTTCGTTTTACTGAAAAGAAATAAGAATGTTGAGATACTGTTTACTCCATTAACAGCGCAACCATCTTCTCTTGGTGTTTCTTTATATCTTCAAATTTCCACTCCTCTCCAGAATCTCTAATGTTCTCATTATCCTTGCACATCTGCATCATCACCATGAATTTAAGTGATGCAACACTTATAGGTGCAATCTTCCGTGAAGTATCCAGATAACGTCCGACTTTTACAATCGGACTCCAATTAGATCCAGCACTATTGGCCTCGCTGCCAATCATTGCAAAGTTGCCAAAGCAATTAATCTTTGCAACATCTAATCTATCATGACTTAATCCTACATTGGCTTGCGGATAATAATGTTCCAAACTTCTTCTGGTTCTGGAAAAATAGAATGCTCTAAAGGCATCTAATCCGAAGTCGCTACATCCAAGATGCGCAAAGAATATTTTACGTTCTGCAGATCCTTCTTTTACTTTTTCACCACGTAACTCCTCTGCGTATTTCTTCCAGATCTTATAATCCATATAATTAAATACGAATAATGGAATTCCATTACTTACACTCGTTCCCTCTCCATAGACCTCTGAAAATGTACTTGTTTTTTTACTGCATTCCACTTGAAGCTCACCATTCATTAGAATCGCTTCATCGAAGCTACCAGGTTTTGGTATATTCCTATCATTTAGCGCACCTGAATCCAGATATACATCATACATATACTTCTGCGCTAACTTTTCAACAAATGCACAATATTCATTGGCATCAAATCTATCTTGTTTGAAGAGAAATAATAAACAATAAAAGAGATAGTTTTTTCGTTGTCTAGCTGTAAAAGAAACTTCAAACATAGAAAGCAGCTGAACCAGTTTATCTTGTATGTTCTTATTCCCTTCTACGAGGTTCTTGTTATATCCATTCTTTCCTTCTTTTTTCCATTTTTCCAGCAACCACGGATTATTCCCCTCAACATCATCCTCATTAGAATGATGCACGATATAATTGTCCAAAAAATATTTTGCCTTTATTAGATTAAATGCAAATGTCTTAACCAAACTATTGTCCAGCTTATCAAACTCATTAATCAATTCCTTATCGTCTAGATTGAATTCTGTTGGAACAAATTTCTTTTCTTCCATGGTCCTTGTAATTTTAAGCACAATTAGTAGAAAGTTTGGAAAATCGATAATCGGTTGAAAGGTATCTGCTATATCATCCTGATCACGAACCCCTTCTGGAGAATCTTCTTCCAGTAGTTTTTCGATGGATATCTCACCGTCTTCTCGCTCTTCTTCATCCATTTCTATATCATCGAAGTCATAAATGATAAAACTGCTGTAGTCTGTTCCAAACACAGCTTTATTCTTGCATTTCTGCTGAACATACACATTCATCATGCTACAGGATTCCCAGATGTAATTGAATTTGCGTATTGATATCTTCTCTTCTTCTTCTGTAAATTCGCTTATAAGACGAGCCTTCACTATTTCATGTTTTTCGAGTTGCTCTCCTCTTGAATTCATAATTTCAAAGTAATGATTCAGATCAATATCCCTTGGCACTTTATAATGGATAATGCATACTTTTTCTTTGAAAAAGCGAATAAAATTCTCCTCCGTAATTCTGGTACTGTTGTTGAAGTTAAGTTCTTCTATTGCTGCTTTTGCAAAACCATGCCCTTTCACAATTCCTTGATCTTTTTCTTCGAGTCTATCAAAGTTATCCATCCCTTGAAGTGTCTTATTAGATTTCTTTCTTGCACGATATGTCAGCTTATTCTTTACATTTTGGCCAAAAACATGCATTAAGATGTTTATTGTTGTGAGTCGTTGCTGTCCATCAATCACCTCATAGATATCATCATCTCTTTTATATGATACTAAAGTTCCAATATAATACTTTGCCTGTCCATTCTTGCAAAAAGCATCATATACATCATGAACCAAAGCGGAAATCTCATCTTTTTCCCATGCATAATTTCTCTGGTAAATAGGGATTTCATACGTCACATGTTTTGAACCATTGCACAATTCTTCAATTGTTTCCTCACTAAGTGGTAGTTTACTCATTGGACGTATCTCCCTTCCAAAATCCATTTTCTTTAAAATGATCAAGATAATTTATGTACGCACCATTCTCTTTATCTCCCAGACCGTCCTTATTTGCAACAATCCTGCTATCAGGTAAATACTGCACTTTATCAGATAAACAATTTAAAACCACAATCGGAGAATCTGCTTCTGCAATAACCTTGTAGATGTTAAAAGAGTTTATCGCACCTTTTGATGAAGTACCCATAATATAATTTTCAGCCACCTGCCATCCTACATTCTTGTACTGCGCACGCATAGAATATGCCCAAACAAATGCATACACAACAAACTGATCTAACAATTCCGAGTCTACTTTGGATGGGGGCACCGAGCAAAAACGATCTACATAAAGTAATATTACCGTATCAAACATTTTTCTAGCAATACCATTTCCAACACCGTTGCGATACTTCCTATTATTCAATGTCTTTACAATATCGTTGTCATTAATGAAATATCCTTCATATTTATCGTTGTTCCTGATATCCGCTAGGACATCAAAATAGTGCTTTGCATACTCAAAAAAAGTTTTACCTGCAATAATAGTTGTGTCTATTTGAAATGGATTCATTTCAACCATTCCCGTTACAAATGGAACTGATGATTGATTCAGATAATCTGCATACGCATATGCCCCCTTATAAAACTTTGCATACGGATAATTATTATTCTTGGTAACACCCTTGAACATTCTCATATTATTTTCATCTAATCTATATGACCTATTACCCTTAATCCATTCTTTCATACGGTACAAATACTCTTGGAAAAGATTTGCAAGATCCTTTTGATTCATATCTTCCCAAATCTTTACAATCCTTTCCGTTTCACTAACATCAAGATTATTCATCTCTCGCAAGTGATACGCTTTCAGAAGATCATGCGGATACAATTTCTTTCCACGTGCATTCTGCGAATCAAAGAACTGGAATGCCTCAGATATATCACCTGTAGATACAACAATCAACTCACAATTATTCTTAATATAATCAAGTAAATCCCCTTTCTCCTTTTCATCCTTCATGTTCATCACACGCCTCTTAAAGCCACGATAATTATTCAGGACATTGAAGGCATTGTATTGATTGTTGGAAAGACCCTGTTTTAAGAAATTAATTTCTGTCTCCCCCATGGCTTTTAAAAGAAGTGTAAATGTTATTATCCTCTGCTGTCCATCGACAATATTGTAAATGTTATCTTTTTTCTCATCTACATGCAGAATAAGCGTACCTATACGATACACTTCCTTATTCTCATTCTTCGCACCGATAATATCATCCAACAACTGATTGGCATTTTTCGCGGTCCACTTGTAAGGTCGCTGATACTCTGGTACAGTTAACTGCACTCCTTGGATCGGATTGTTGTGCTCATCTCTGGTTATTCTATTTGCAAGGAGTAAATCCCCAATCTTGGTTATCCCTAAAGTAAGTTGTTTTGACATAATGTCTCCTTCAAAATCTGGCGCAATAATATTCCCTTAAGTAATTGTCCATCTTGTTGATTAAACTGTATACGAATGGAGCAACGCCCTTAACCTTAATGATTCATTTTATTGCCTAATCATTTACACACTTTTCGTTTACTAATTCCATAATATCTTCCACTTGGCAATTCAGAACATTACATATTTTACAAATAACCTCTGTAGAAACATTCTCAATATAATCGACAATATATCATAAACAGTATAGCAAATAATATTGATATTCTCAAATATTACTTTGATATTTGAATGTTTCTAATTCTATTGAATATGTAAATATCATTGTTTATAATTGTATTATCTAAAGTAATTGTTGGAGGTGTTTTTATGAGTCGTGGTATCGGAGCAGTGGCGGTTAAGGTTCTGGAAGATGATTCAACAGTAATGTATCTGTACGGTGGATACAATCTAAATGAAAACAAATATAAAAACTATGAGCATATTTATGATGGTGAAATTGTTATAGATAAGCAATGTTTCATAGAACCCGAGATACACGAAAAAATAAAGAAGATGCCAAGTGGTCGCAAGAAACTCATAACTAAAAGAATCCCTGTTTCTGTAGATTATCCTAAAATGATTGAATCAGATCTAATAAAAACAACGAACTGTTCTAATTGCTGGAAAACGTTTGATAATGGAATGGATGTTATGATAGGGTACTTACTGTTTTGGCTATTTCAAAAATATCAAGAGGATGGAACTATTCCAGAAAAAATGAGTTACGACGTATAATAGGACCTCTGTACGGATAATCCGATCACAGAGGTTTTTTCATACAATGTTCAATTTTAAAGATTCTTCGCCAACGCTTTTAGCAGACTGGCTGTTTCAGGATTCTGTAATAATTTGGTGAGAAGTGCTGCTGTATCCTCCTCTGTTGGTTCTTCCTTCTTAGGAGTCGACTCAACAGTTTCGATATCTCTTTTCTTAGCACTCGCTTTTCCCTTTTCATCTGTGTAATGATACACAACACAATACTTCGTTTTCGTCTAACGATTGATGCCATAATTTATTCTCCTTTTTCGCCATCCAACCAGTTATCAAAACTAGATTTCTTAACAAACCCTTTGCCTGTTTGTTTTCAAAAACTCGTAAATAATTGAACTTTTCTTAGCAAGAAATTCTAACCTTTTTGGATAATTGAATATTTTCTCTAAAAACAAAAAAACCGAAAACCCAGTGTTTATGTGAGTTTCCGGTGAATATTCTAGCGTCCCCTGCAGGAATCGAACCTGCACTTAAACCTTAGGAGGGTCTCGTAATATCCATTTTACTAAGAGGACAATGATTCATTTTATTCAATTTTTCCTATTTAACCATCACCTTTGCTCAGGGAAAGTTGTGGTATCATCCATATAATAAATAGCATAGGAATCTTATATTAAAAAACCTACGCTATTTATTCTAACACTTCTAATATTAAAAATCAACTGATTATTTTTCAAAGTTAATATATCCTTGCAACCATATATTACCTTTAAATCGTCTTCCTACTTCTGGTTTGCCCATAAGATCCTCTTCATTGATACAAACATCAAAAAAGACATCGTTGCACTCAAGGTAAAGCTGATATATCTTTTCATTTGTATATGTATTCTTTACTAAATTATAGTCGATAATCTCTCCCATGACATTATAGTGATCACATTCCATTCCATAAGGCATAAAGTAGGTATCTACAATGGTAAAAACATCTTCCGTAGCAATTCTTCTTGATATCATAGAATAAGTATCAATATCTTCTATGGTAAGACTCTCCATTGCCTCCTCATCGCCTTTTCTAGCCGCTGAAATTAGATTGTTGCGTATTTCTAAGGCTTTCTTAGTTTCCTTCTTATAATCCTTGTTTTTGGCTATTGGCAATAATATTTTACCATCTGTGCTAAGAGCCGAAAATGTGACCGAGGTATTTTGTTTCGGCAAATCTTCTTTAAACAATTGTTTTTTATATTCTGCAGCATTCTGCAAATAAAAAATCATGGTGACTCCCACTCTAATATCATCACATGCGCCAGCGTAAGATTCCTTACCAGCATGCCTCTCTACAATCACATCTTCCGTTGTAGAAACTCCCGTTCCTCTAAAAAAAGGAAAGTAATATTCTGGAACGAAATTATCTTCTTCATCGTATTCTCCACAAACAGTAATTCCTCCGTCAAATAAAAATGACTTAGAGATTTCTGCAAAGTTAGCACCTTCATGAGAATATACCATATTCTTTTCATCGTACTTGGTTATGGTTTCCTTTAAAATAGCCTCTAATTCCTTTTTGTTTCTTATTTTACTAAATCCTATTGCCCTAAGATAATTATGCACAAAACTCACCTCACTTCAAATAAATATATCATTTACAGAAAGCATAAGGCAAATAGAATCCTTACAACTATTTGCCACCGCTTTTAATATTATCATTTCTATGATAATGATAGTAATTATAATACCACTACATCTATTATTTTATCTTATTTTTATTCTTTTGTCTCGTTTAAATCGAAAGTTTATTTAATCTCTGTTATACCACCCATATAAGGAACTAAAACTTCAGGAATTTTTATACTTCCATCAGCCTGCTGATAGTTTTCTAGAATAGCCGCTGTAGTTCTACCAACTGCTACACCGCTACCATTTAGGGTATGAACCAATTTTGCTTTATCCTTTACACTATCTTTATACTTAATATTAGCTCTTCTAGACTGGAAGTCTTCAAAGTTACTACAACTTGATATCTCAACATAGCGATTATAACTTGGCATCCAAACCTCGATATCGTATTTCATAGCTGCCGTAAAGCCAAGATCTCCAATACAGATCTTAACCACTCGGTATGGAAGTTCTAATAGCTGTAACACATGTTCAGCATCTGCCAAAAGTTTTTCTAGTTCCTCATATGAATCCTCTGGTCGAGTAAATTTAACAAGTTCTACTTTATTAAATTGATGTTGGCGTATTAATCCCCTAGTATCTCTACCTGCTGATCCGGCCTCTGCTCTAAAACATGCTGTATATGCTACATGTTTAATTGGGAGTGTTGCTCCATCTAAAATTTGATCTCTGTACATATTGGTTACTGGAACTTCAGCTGTTGGAACTAAGAAATATTCTTTACCATCACCTTGTACTTTGTATGCATCTTCTTCAAATTTTGGTAACTGTCCAGTTCCTGTCATACTTTCTCTACTTACCATAAATGGAGGAAATACCTCTGTATATCCATGTTCTGATGTATGAGTATCTAAAAAGAAATTTGTAATGGCTCTTTCTAATCTTGCTCCTGTATCTTTATAAAATGTAAATCTTGAACCAGATACTTTAGCCGCTGTTTCAGGGTCTACAATCCCTAAATTAGATCCTAAATCCCAATGTGGCTTTGGCTCAAAATCAAAGACAGTAGGTTCACTAAATTTTCTAATTTCAACATTATCTTCATCACTATTTCCTTGAGGTACCGTTTCATTTGGAATATTAGGAATGGTTAACATCCAGTCGTTCAATTCTTTTTCCACTTCTGAAACTTGACTATTTAATACCTTTACCTGTTCTGATAATCCCTTCATTTCCTCAAAAATAGGAGCAACATCTTTTCCTTCTTTTTTGAGAGCTGGTATGCTTTTTGAAACGGAATTTTGCTTTGCTTTTAATGTTTCAACTTCACTTAGAAGGGCTCTTCGCTTTTCATCTAAAGATTTAAATTTACTTAAATCAAAGTCCTCATTTCTAGTAGAAAGTGCTTTTTCTACTTTATCAAAATCTGTCCTTAATAACTTAATATCTATCATCTCTTATCTCCTTCTATTACTATATGATTTTATCATACATTGATTATTCATTAAAATAAAAAAATCCTTTCCTCCCTTTATATGGGACGAAAGAATCCGCGTTGCCACCCAAATTACTATAATAATATTATAGTCTCTTGAAGTAAGATAAAGGTTACCAACCTTCCAGTTATCCTGGCGACTCTAAAAGTGGAACAATTCTATTCTTTATCAATTCACACCAACCATTGACTCTCTTTATAAGAATGATGAATCTTAGCTTTTATCACTGTCTCTTTACTTTTTTATATTACGAATAAATAGCTTTTATTTATAATCTATGGTAAAAATACGATTTCATTTATACTTCACCATTATATAATACTATTTTACTTTTTTCAAGTATATATGTCTAATATTCTTATGATACCCATTTTTACAAATATTTATCATATTTCCTATTTATTTGATTTAAAGGGCAAAACCGTTAATGAACCACCATAATTCTATTATAATCTATATTTTTACGTATATAAATAGGATATGGATGTTTTAAAAATTCCATATCCCACTTCTTATACACTCATTTGCCCTATTTCCAACTATTTTATCTCATATATATAAAATAATTTAAAAACAATCTCTTTTTTTAATTCTAATTTTTCGTTTTTATATAATTTCTTCCTCCAAAGCCATTCTAAGGGCTTCTTTTTCCTCTTCTCCAAGAGCTATAAAAGATTCTCCATTTAAAATTTCTTTAATGTAAGTATAACAGCCCTCTCTACTATGAATGACATTCATAACGTATCCACTGTTGCTTCCATCTAACATTGCAAGTGCAAAACTCAATTTTCCTCCAACTTCTTTAAATGCATCGTATTTCACAATAGCTCTTTTCGTTAAAGTCTTAGATAATGTCTCTTTGATATTTTTTATTTCTTCTCTATGATTATTATTCGATTCAATTAGTTTATCCAATTCATGAAAACTTCTTAAAAAAGTTTTTTCTAATGATACTCCGTCCTTACCTCTCATAAACATTTTATACTTTTTATCAAAACGTTTAAAATGCATAAGCATAGAAAATACGATAACAAATAGGATTATAATCAAAATCAATAAAATTATGATAATGATTCCTGGATCTATGCCTAAAGCATTTAAAATTTTACTATTATTTCCATTGTTCATTTATCTATATCTCCTCATCTATCTTATAGATTCAAATAACTCTATTAACCTTTCTAATTCCTCATTAGAATAATACTCAATTTCTATTTTTCCCTTATTATTAGCTTTATGATTCACAATGACTTTCGTTCCTATAATTGATCTTATTTTTTCTTCTATATCTTTATAAATAAAATCGTTAGCTTTTTCGATAACCTTCTTTTCTTTAACAGGTTTTTGAATAGCCTTTACCAGTTTTTCCGTCTCCCTAACACTTAATTTTTCATCAAAGATCTTTGTTGCAATGGTGTATTGATATTCTTCATCTTCAATGGCCAATAAGGCTCTTGCATGACCTGTAGAAATCATATCATCAATCAACATTTGTTGAACCTTTTCGCATAGCTTCAATAATCTAATAGAATTTGTTACAGCAGTTCTACTTTTCGAAACCCTCTCAGCTACTTCGTCCTGCTTCAACTCAAATTCATTCAATAACTTTTTATAGGCGAGAGCTTCTTCAATTGGGTTTAGATTTTCTCTTTGAATATTTTCAATTAATGATATTTCTAAAATCTCTTGTTCGGTATAATTTTTAATAATCACTGGAACTTCTTTAAGACCAGCCAGTTTAGCCGCCCTCCATCTACGTTCCCCTGCAATAATTTCATAAAAATCCTTTTGTTTCTGCACAACAATAGGTTGAATAACACCATATTGCTTAATAGAATCTGCTAATTCAAGTAGACTATCTTCATCAAAATGATTTCTTGGCTGATTTTTATTTGGCTCTATTTGGGATAACTTGACAAAAAGATCTACTTTTTCCTCTTTAACAACTTGATTGTCTATTTTTCTTTCCGTTTTTTTAACTTGATTTGGAATTAAAGAATCCAATCCCTTACCTAGACCACCTTTTTTTACTGCCATAATTAAAACTCCTCTTCTCCTCTATATATTACTTCTTCTGCTAGGAGTTTATAATTTTCTGCTCCTGCCGATTTATTATCATATAAATTAATAGGCAAACCATGACTTGGTGCTTCTGCAAGTCTAATATTCCTAGGAATAATAGTTTTGTATATATTTTGATTTAAATTTTCTTTTACGTTTTCAACCACTTGTAATGAAAGATTTGTTCTTGCGTCAAACATGGTAAATACTACCCCCTCCATTTCAAGCTTTGGATTTAATCTTTCCTTTACCAACTCTATGGTATGTATTAATTGAGTCAGTCCCTCTAATGCATAATATTCACACTGAATTGGTACTATAACAGTATCCGCTGTTGTCATTGAATTAATTGTCAACATATTTAATGATGGAGGACAATCAATAATAATAAAATCATATTCATCTTTTATCTTATCAACTTCTTTTTTTAATAAATACTCTTTTTCATCAACACCTATTAATTCTATTTCCGCTGCAGATAAATTCATATTAGATGGCAATACAGAAAGATTTTCAAAGACCTCCCTTTGAATACATTCTTCTATTGTATTTTGACCTATTAATAATTCATAGACGGTATTAGAAACTTCATTTTTCTCAATACCCAATCCACTCGTTGCATTTCCTTGAGGATCCATATCAATCATTAATACTTTTTTTTCTAATTCTGCTAAAGATGCCGATAAGTTGATTGCTGTAGTCGTCTTACCTACACCACCTTTTTGGTTAGCAACCACAATGATCCTACCCATTATTTATCCCCTTTCTTTTGTACTTTTCATTATATTTATACTCCAAATAACTTATGTATTTATTATAACACTTAATTTTCTATTTATCTACTAGCAAATGTTTCACGTGAAACATTTAATTACTATTTAATATTATTTTTCTTATTTTAGTTATACATTATGCTAAAACATTATATTAATTTTTGTCTACATTGGTTTATTTAGGATGAATGAAACGCAATCAATTATCCATCCAT
>DVLR01000138.1 GCA_018715425.1 Candidatus Merdenecus merdavium | reverse complement strand
TCTCACACCTTTTTTTCATATCTGCTATCTTTTTATTGGAGTCAGAATCCTGATATAAACCTGCGTCTGTTTTCCTAGTCATGACCACAGTATAATCATTCGCTTCCAGTAAATCCTTTAGCTTGTTCGTGATCTGTAAATTAATTTCCTTTTCTTTTGCATTATTAATTCCTATTTTTCCTGGATCACTACCTCCATGTCCTGCATCTAGAACAATAACATTATCTTTTTTTACAACAGAAGTGTTTGCTGTAATGGCGGCTGCTCCTTCACGGGATACCAGATAAGCACAGAATAGCAAGACGACTGCCATTCCAAACTCTAACATTTTCCTTTTCATTCTTTACCTCAATATGCCTGCTTATCACAGTATATGCTTGATTTTCTAAAACTAGAAGGATTTCATATGAGATAGAATGTGATTGCTATAATGGTGATCTGGTTCCCTTCTTCTATTTTGTTTTATGTTTAAGGATTTTTGCCTCTTAATTTACATATTTTAATATAACATCCCAAATACTTGGTCTTTCATAACTTAAGCACCATTCTGCAACTCCGCCTAAATCATATTCTTTAATGAGTTGAACCTTCAATTCCATGGAATCTTCTTCTTCCAGCCAAATTTTATTCAGTCCGTTCTCATCTTCAAACTCAGCATAGTAAGAACCGACATCTTCTAGCCAAACCTTTTCTACACCTTTTTGATTTAAAATATTCTGACTTGTATCCATACCGTAGCTTGCGCTTTCTAATACAGTTTCTCCATTTTCATCTGTTTTTTCCGTCCATAATCTAGAATAAAAAGGAACTGCATTAATCACCTTTTTAGAATCTACTTCTGCAACAGTATCTTCAATAGACTGTTTTACGTAAGGAAGAGAGGCTACTGGACCTGCAGTATCATCTGTTGCATGATGTTCGTCGTATCCCATATTGATAACATAATCGGCTACAATTCCTTGCTCCTTACGGTTATAATAAGCATTAAAGGATTGAGGTACTAAATTATCAACAGATAATATAATACCATTTTTTCTGCATTTTACAGATAATTCTCTAATAAACTGGATAAAGTTTTCTCCAGCATCATTTAGCTGATCTTCAGGCACTCCAATTCCAATATGCTCGAAATCTACATTAATACCATCTAAGTTATAATTAATAGCTACTGCTATTAATTGGTTTGTCATGGTATCCCTTTTTGATGAATAAGATAGTATTTCATCAATATCAATAGGTGACTCTTCCGTTGGGAAGTCCGTAACAACCCCCCAGACTTCTAATTTTTTATCATGAGCATGACTTACATATGTCTCGCTTGCAAGGCTACTGTCAATATTACCATTAGCATCTGCTACACTAAACCAAGTAGGTGCAATCGTGGTAAGCCCTTTTGTAGTAGATAATAAATCTAATAGTCGAGCATTGGCATCTTGATTCGTTGTATTATGCCAAACTAAATTAATCTTTGTATCCTTTGTAAGAGAAGTATATTCTGGCTCTACTACATCGCCTGTATAGGTTCTCTCCACTACCTTTGATTCAGAAAGTAGTTTATTTTCGATATAGCCTATATAACCATCTTCTGTAATCACTTTACTCCATTTATCCATCTTTTCGATGACACCTAAAGACTCCCCTTTTTTAGCAGAATATACGATATCACTTTTTACTCCACCAGTTGTCCTAATTTCACCCGCTTTTTTCAGTGTCGATACATTAGTGTCTCCAAAGTTATTTGTGATAACCATGCGGTTAGGATCTTCAAATACCTGATATTCCATCTGTGTAAACTTCTTGACAAAATCTGCTGCTATGTATACTTGACTACCATCCACCTTAACGATATTATAATTTTCAGTATTGTTGGTATTTAAAACTGAATAATCTTTACTTCCAACTCCAACACTAATGACATCCACTGGTGTCGTATAACGCAACTGGTTTTCGTTAGCATCCCAAAAGAATCTATGATTTAAGTGTTCTTTTACCGTATCATAATCTATATAGGCAACTCCATTTTCTATTATGCCTTTTTTTTCAACCAACTGTTCAGATACGATCAGAGCCGTCTCTTGGTCCGTCTGTAGATTGTAATATGTTTTGGCATCCACCCTCTGATCTGATGGCATGTATTTCTCAATTAATTTCGTTGTTACTCCAATAACTGCTACGATAACAATCAGTACAAGTGCAGCTAAAATTGGAACTACTTTTTTCTTCAATGAATATGCACCTCCTTATTGCTACATTATAACATATTTTTCTCATCCGTCAGTATATATTTCGACAATTTCATAAAATTGTAATATTCCCCAAAAACAGTATATTTACAATGATAAATTACATAAAACAGGCCAGCCCTTTTACCATAGCTGACCTGTCCAGTTTGTTCGTATGATGATGGATTCATCCTATAGATGATGAATTACTATTTCCTAAAATTTTATGTCGAAGTATGAGGAATCTATAGTAATTCTCTTTATAGTACTTTTATTTGTTTTTTATTTT
>DVLR01000137.1 GCA_018715425.1 Candidatus Merdenecus merdavium | reverse complement strand
AGAGAAATCGCCCATACTAACAACCCGTACATCCTCTGCGTACTTTTCTCCAAACAAAGCCATAGCTCCTGATTTTTTAGCTTCATCAATATTCATAACCTCTGTTTTTATCTCTAAAGCTGCACTGATTTGATCATTTACCAGATCTTCTACTTTTTGAATTTCTTCTTCTGTCATGGCAGAGAAGTGAGCAAAGTCAAAACGCAGTCTATCCGATGCTACAAGAGAACCTTTCTGTTCCACATGTGCTCCTAGAACAGTTTTCAATGCCTTTTGAAGAAGGTGAGTAGCACTATGATTTTTAGCTGTATCCTCACGTTCTTTTTTATCTACTTGTAAAGAAACAACATCAGATACCTTTAATATTCCCTTTGTTACTCGACCAATATGGCCAATTTTATCTCCGACTAAAGGAATGGTCTCCTCAACCTTGAACTGTCCATCCTCTGTTACGATACTTCCTTTGTCTCCTACTTGACCACCCATAGTTGGATAAAATGGTGTTTCTGCTACAATAATGGTTCCAGTTTGACCTTCACCTAAACCTTCTACGATCTCATCTTCTGTTGTTAGAGCAAGAATGTTCGAATCTGATGTTAAAACATGGTAACCAATAAATCTAGATGTAATAGCTGGATCAATTTCTTCATAAACCGTTGCATCTGCTCCCATGTAATTTGAAACTTCTCTTGCATTTCTGGCTTTCATCCTCTGTTCCTCCATGGATGCTTGAAAGCCCTCTTCATCAATCCTTAAGCCCTTCTCCTCTAAGATTTCTTTTGTTAAATCCAGAGGAAAACCGTAAGTATCGTATAATTTAAAAGCTTCTTCTCCAGAAAGTTCATTTTCCTGTTTTTTCTTCATTTCTTCTTCCATTTGAGCTAAGATTGTCAAACCTTGATCAATGG
Source organism: Candidatus Merdenecus merdavium (assembly GCA_018715425.1). Lineage (GTDB taxonomy): Bacteria > Bacillota > Clostridia > Lachnospirales > Lachnospiraceae > Merdenecus > Merdenecus merdavium. The sequence continues at coordinate 4,655 of DVLR01000137.1, read as the reverse complement.
TTTTATTAAATTTATCTTCCTCTTGATTTAATATTTTAAGAATAAAATCTTTCTTTTCTTCTAATTCAGGATAGCCATCTTTTGAACCTTCTATTACAGTTTCACTTAGCTTTGATAAAAACTTTTCTTCCATTCCAAGAAGGCGTCCATGTCTAGCTGCTCTACGAATCAATCTCCTTAGGACATAGCCTCGTCCTTCGTTGGTTGGCATAATACCATCTGAAATCATAAAGGAAGAAGAACGAATATGATCCGTAATCAAACGAATGGAAACATCCTTTTCTTCATCCACTCCATAAACCACACCTGCAAATTCACATACTTTATCCCTTAATTCTTGAATTGTATCTATATCAAAGATGGTATCTACATCTTGAACGGCAATGGCAAGTCTTTCAAGACCCATTCCAGTATCAATATTCTTTTGAGATAACTCTGTATAATTTCCGTTTCCATCACTTTCAAACTGTGTAAATACATTGTTCCATACTTCCATGTAACGATCACATTCACAGCCTACTGTACAGTTTGGATCCCCACAACCGTATTTTTCTCCACGATCATAGTAGATTTCAGAGCACGGCCCACAAGGACCTGCTCCATGCTCCCAGAAATTATCTTCCTTACCCATTCTAAAGATCTTTTCTGCTGGAATCTTCATGTCTTCGTTCCAAATTCTGAAGGCTTCATCATCTTCCTCATAAATAGAAGGATATAAACGACTAGCTTCCAACCCTACGACTTCTGTTAAAAACTCCCATGACCATGCAATGGCTTCCCTCTTAAAATAATCTCCAAAAGAGAAGTTTCCAAGCATTTCGAAAAATGTACCATGGCGTGCTGTTTTCCCTACGTTTTCAATATCACCTGTACGAATACATTTCTGGCAAGTAGCCACTCGAACACTTGGTGGGACTGTCTGTCCTGTAAAGTATGGCTTTAAAGGTGCCATACCAGAATTTATTAATAACAAACTCTTATCATTTTGAGGAACTAAAGAAAAGCTCTTCATCACCAGATGTTCTTTACTTGCAAAGAAGTCTAAAAACATTTGGCGTAATTCATTTACTCCATAATTTTTCAAGTTTTTTCCTCCCGGATTCTCTATTTCTTTCGTTTTATCATGATTCAATCTTAATTTGATGATATCCCTTTTTACCTTTTTTAATCACAAGAGAACCATCTTGATCAATATCATTTGTAGTGAACTTTCTAGAAATATCTGTAATCTTTTTATCATTTACAGATACACCGCCTTGAGTGATTAATCTCCTTGCTTCTGAACGGGTTGGAGCCAATTTCGTTTCTACCAATAACGTGATTAAATCTTTACCTGCATCTAAATCTACTTTTTTCATGAGTGTCGTAGGCATATCTGCTGATTTACCACCCTGTTCAAACAAAGCTCTCGCGGCATCTTGTGCTTTTTGAGCCTCTTCTTCTCCATGTACAATCTTTGTGATCTCATAAGCTAAAACTTCCTTAGCCTGATTGATCTTTGCTCCCTCTAAAGCTCCCAAACGACGAACCTCGTCCATTGGTAAAAATGTTAAAAGTCCTAAACACTCTTCTACCTTAACATCTTCAATATTTCTCCAATATTGATAAAACTCATAAGGAGATGTTTTTTCTGGATCTAGCCATACAGCACCTTTCATGGTTTTACCCATTTTGATACCTTCACTAGTTGTTAACAATTTAAAAGTTAAACCGTAAGCTTGTTTTTGCTCTTTTCGGCGGATCAACTCGACTCCACCAATAATATTCGACCACTGATCGTTGCCACCTAATTGTAATTGGCAATCATAGAGTTGATTTAGTTTCCAAAAATCATAAGACTGCATGAGCATATAATTGAATTCAAAAAAGGTTAAGCCTTTTTCCATTCTCTGCTTATAACAATCCGCTGTTAACATACGATTAACAGAAAAATGCACACCCACTTCACGTAAAAATTCTACATAGTTTAAATCCATTAACCAATCAGCATTATTTGCAATAATGGCTTGATCATTGTCAAAATCAATAAATCTAGAAAGTTGTTGGTGAAAACGCTGAGCATTATGTGCAATGGTTTCTTTTGTCATAATAGATCTCATATCTGATTTTCCAGATGGATCCCCTATCATGGTCGTTCCACCACCTAATAAGGCGATGGGTCTATGTCCCGCTCTTTGCATATGCATCATAGCCATAACTGTAAGGAAATGTCCTGCTGTTAAACTATCTGCTGTTGCATCAAATCCTATATAAAAGGTAACACGTTCTTTACCTAACATTGCTCTAACTTCTTCACGATTGGTACTCTGTTCAATAAAGCCACGTTCTTCTAGAATATCGTATACATTTCTTTCTGATGGCATGTCCATCCTCCTCTTCTATTACACCTAATATTCCTATTTATAAATCTTATGGTATTTCATATACAAGATTTTTATTGTCTCTACGCAAGTCATTTTTCCATTCCATTCTTAAAAGGAATCGAATGCGCTATCCTATATCTTATCATATGATATTTTTCATTTCAAGTAGGCAATTTTCTGTCTATTTTTCATCCTTTCAAAAGCATGTTTCATGAAATTCATGTCCAGATTTACATTTGGACTCCAACATCATCCATTAAATGATCTCCATCTGCTGCAGAGGTGGCTAGAATATCGCAACGTTCATTCTCAGGATGACCAGCATGTCCCTTTACCCAGATAAACTCCACATCATGAGGTCCTTTGGCAGCTAACATTCTCTTCCATAAGTCTACATTTTTAACAGGTTCATTTTTTCCACGTCTCCAATTTTTCTTCAACCATCCATCTACCCATTTTTGATTAAAAGCATCTACCAAATATTTGGAATCCGAATAAAGTCTTACCTGGCAAGGTTTCGTTAAAGCCTCCAAACCCACAATCGCCGCCATTAATTCCATCCGATTATTAGTGGTTTTTTTATAACCGCAACTAAATTCTCGTTCATGCTTCACTCCTTTAGGATCTATATAACTTAAAATCACTCCATACCCCCCAGGTCCATTGGGGTTTCCTCTTGCAGCTCCATCAGTAAATATTTCTACTAACATATCATTCTCCTTATTATTCCAAACATCAAATTAGGATATTATAACTCCCAAGATCCTGTTTTTATAAATCTTTCAGCCATATCATCTGCCTTTTCTATGATTTCTTTATGGTAACCAATGATGCTTAACAACTTAATGGCATTTCTTGAAGTGGCTCTTCCTTCGTATAGAACATAATCAAAAAGTACATCATCCTTTTTTACTTCTTCTTGGAAATGGTAATTTTCATACTTCCCTTCCAATAAATGAGTCAACTCAATATCATGTGTCGCTGCAAAGCAAGTAACATGATCTAAGCTAAAACTTCTTAGTATTTGAGAAGAGGCTGCAATACGTTCGATGGTATTGGTTCCTCTTAATACTTCATCGATAAAACAAAGCATACACGTATCCTCTTTGTAGCTAGCATCCATGATTCTTTTTAAAGATTTAATCTCAACAATATAATAACTTTCCTGATTTTCTAAATCATCCCGTAACGCCATGGATGAAAAAATCCGATAAAAAGGACTTTCATATTCGTGTCCTAAGACTGTATAAATACTTTGAGCTAAAATACTATTTATGGCTACCGTCTTTAAAAAAGTAGATTTACCAGAAGCATTGGATCCAGTTATCAAAACATTAGAATCAGTCTGAATACTATTGGCCACAGGATCACTAATCATTGGATGGTAGGCATCTTTGATATGAAGTTTAGCCTCAGTGCCAGGGATAAAATGAGGCTTACATGTATAGGGTAACGTCTGACGAAAAGATGCAATGGCAATTCCCACTTCCATCTCTCCCAAGTTCTCCATGAGTTGATCTACATCATCAAGTTGTTCCTTCAAAATACGTACCATGGAATTAAATTTAATGATATCCACATGAAAAATAATTTTTATATACTCCAAAACCATTGCTACTGGATCTGCTGCACCGGATACTGGTTGATAAAGTAAAAAGGCATTTTTTCTGAACTTAGAAAAATGATTCTTTATATCCTTTAAACGATCCTGGTATTCTTTAATTCCATCCATATCCAGTCCTTCAATTTGATCCGCTGCCTTTAGCATACTTAATACATAGGAAAGAGAAATAATATAAGAGCCAATGTCTCCCCGATAAGAATAATATTTGGCAATACTAAAACCAATGATGCACAAGAAAGGAATTACAAATACAGCAGGCCAAAACAGCATTCCTATAATAGATAAAAGGATCAATGCATTGGTAATATGGTGTATGAAATTGGACTTTTCTTCTATATCCTCTAAGCGATATAAGAAGTAGGAAATAGAAAGACTTTTAGTTCTACCTAAGTTCGCAAAGATCTCTTGAAGTTTTATTCGATCTTCACTATGTTCCTCCATATAGGTTGCTAGCCGATCTCTCTTTTTAAGAACCTTATCATCTAGTTCAATATTTCTTAGAACATGATATAAATACTCCTGTCCTACTGATGATTGAGTATGATTGAGCAACATAAAGATATGATCCATATTTAGATCATTCCAAGTAATATCATCTACTGCGTACTCTCTCTGATGTCTTTTTGCAAAAGCACTGATGCTCTCAAATTGATCATATTCGTATTCTC
>DVLR01000136.1 GCA_018715425.1 Candidatus Merdenecus merdavium | reverse complement strand
CTAGAGATGAAATCAAAAACAATCATTCCATACATGGAGATACAAAATTAGGGGATATTCAAATTGCTGATGATGTGGTAGCTATTATTGCTGGTTTAGCAGCAACCGAAGTAGAAGGTGTTGCATCAATGGCAGGAAACGTAACCAATGAGTTAATTAGTAAATTAGGCATGAGAAGTCTTTCAAAAGGTGTAAAACTTGCTGTTGAAGAAGGCGTTGTACATGTTGATCTTACTCTTAATTTAGATTATGGATACAGTATTCCTGAAACTAGCAAAAAAGTGCAAGATAAAGTAAAAACAGCTATTGAGAATATGACTGGTCTGGAAGTAGCAGAAATTAATGTACGTATTGCTGCTGTCAATATGGAAAATACTAAATAATTCTTTTTCATTTGTAAGAAATGTAGTATAATGAGGTTGTTGTGAAATGATGGATACTTTAGCATTCATTTTACAGCAACCCTTTTTCATATATCCAAGAATTTGACAATCGAAATCCTATTCTTGGATTAAATGAGTAAGAAGACTAGAAGATGGATCCATAATTTTAATGAACATAAAAACGTATATGGAAACGAGGAAAGAGCATGACGAGAAGAGAAATAAGAGAGCATATTTTTAAATTGCTTTATCGAATTGAGTTTTATAATATAGAAGAAATGCCACAACAGTTTCAAGTTTACTTTGAAACCATTGAAGAAATAAAACCTAAAAATTATGATTATATTCAGAATAAATACAATTTGGTGATGGAACACTTAGAAGAGATTGATCAAATCATTAATGTTTCAGCAAAAGGATGGAATACGAAGCGGATGGGTAAAGTAGATTTAGGGATTATCCGTTTAGCTGTTTTTGAAATCAAATTTGATGATGATATTCCAACCAACGTTGCTATCAATGAAGCTGTAGAAATTGCAAAAATATACGGCGGTGACGATTCACCAGCATTTATTAATGGAGTACTAGGTAAGATCATAGCATAGATGAAATGGAGGATAGAATGGAACGTGTTTATTCCGTTTCTCAGGTCAATTCGTATATAAAAAACATGTTTACTCAAGATTTTCTGCTAAGCAAAATTTCTGTAAGTGGAGAAGTGTCTAATTGTAAATATCATACATCGGGACATATTTATTTCTCACTAAAAGACCAGCATGGTGCCATTACTTGTGTCATGTTTGCTGGACAACGAAAAGGCTTAGCTTTTCCTATGAAAGATGGACAACGTGTTGTCATTCATGGTAATGTTAATGTATACGAACGTGATGGGAGATACCAGTTATATGCAAAAGAAATCCGTTTAGAAGGTCGTGGTCTTCTTTACGAAAAATTTGAAGCTTTAAAAAAAGAACTAGAAGAGATGGGAATGTTTGCAAGAGAATATAAACAACCTATTCCCAATCATATAAAAACACTAGGAATTGTAACAGCCTCAACAGGAGCTGCAATCCAGGATATCATCAATATATCCTATAGAAGGAATCCTTATATTCAATTGATTTTATACCCCGCATTGGTACAAGGGGAAGGTGCAGCTGCAAGTATCGTCAAAGGGATTAAGACCTTAGATGAATATGGAGTTGACACAATGATTGTTGGTCGAGGTGGTGGATCCATTGAAGATCTTTGGGCTTTTAATGAGGAAATCGTTGCAAGAGCCATCTTTGATTGTAAAACACCTATTATCTCGGCTGTGGGTCATGAAACAGATACTACCATTGCAGATTTTGTATCAGATTTAAGGGCACCGACTCCATCGGCTGCAGCAGAACTTGCAGTAGATGATTTTAGAGCTTTTCTAGATCGAATGGATGAATATAATAGAAGAATGAAAGTAAGCCTATCTAATAAAATAGAGTTTTACAAAAATCTATATGATCGCTATGAAATGAAAATCAAATTTCTAAGTCCAGAAAATATGATTCGAGAAAAAAGACAATATTTGATGGATCGTGAGGATCAGTTAGAAAGACTTATGACACAATCTATTCAAAAATCCAGACATCAATTGCAGATATACATAGAAAAGATAGAGGGCTTATCGCCTTTAACTAAATTGAATCAAGGATATTCCTTTGTATCAGATGATAGTGGAAAGGCTATCACAGATATAGAAAGTGTATCCGTGGGCAGTACCATCCATGTAGCTCTTAGCAATGGAAACTTAGAAACTACAGTCAATAGTAAAGAGAAAGTGAAAAGGTTCGATTGATATCATGGAAAACAAAGAAAAATTAGAAGAAAAAACAGTAGAAACTGCTTTTAAAGAATTAGATGAAATGATAAAAAAACTAGAAAGTAGAGAGGTAACTTTAGAAGATTCCTTCCAATTATATCACGAAGGTATGAAATTACTAAAATATTGCAATGATAAGATTGATAGGGTCGAGAAAAATATGCTGTTAATAAACGAAAATGGAGAGATACATGAACGTTAAAGAAGAGATGAGACAGAAGGCAGAGAACATTCAAAAAATGATTCTTACCTATCTTCCAAAAGAAGAAGGATTGCAGAAGACCATTTTTGAAGCAATGCATTATAGTATGAGTTCTGGTGGTAAAAAACTACGCCCTATGTTAATGGAAGAAACGTACCGTATGTTTGGTGGTACTCAAAAAGTCATAGAGCCTTTTATGGCCGCCATAGAAATGATCCATACGTATTCTCTCATCCATGATGATTTACCAGCTATGGATAACGATGATTATCGCAGAGGGCGTAAAACCACTCATATCATATATGGCGAGGCAATGGGGATTTTAGCTGGAGATGGCTTACTAAACTATGCTTTCGAAACGGCATGTCAGGCATTTTCAATGCCAGGAGATATAGAGCTTACAGCAAAAGCTATAAGGATCCTCAGTAAAAAATCAGGAGTTTTTGGGATGATTGGTGGTCAGACTGTTGATATTGAATCCGAAGGAAAAAATATTGATGGGAAGACCTTAGATTTCATTTTTCGCCTAAAAACCGCTGCTTTAATTGAGGCATCCATGATGATTGGGGCAACTTTAGCAGGGGCGACTCAAGAGGAAATTGAAGTAATCGAAAAAATTGCAACTTTAGTGGGAATTAGTTTTCAGATTCAAGATGATATTCTAGATGTTACTAGTACAGTAGAGTTGTTGGGTAAACCAATCAACAGTGACGAAAAAAATCACAAAACCACCTATGTGACATTACACGGAATAGAAGCTGCAAAGAGAGACGCCCTTAAGATGGCAGAAACGGCTATGGAACTTTTGGATTCTCTTCCTAAAAATAATGAATTTTTAAGATTATTGATTCTTCAATTGGTGTATCGAGAGAATTAGAGGTGAGATTGGTGGTATTAAATAAAATACAACAAGCAAATGATATTAAGAAATTAAATAAAAATGAATTAAAACAACTAGCTAGAGAACTGCGTGAATTTCTTATTGGGAAAATAAGTGTTTCAGGCGGTCATTTAGCATCTAATCTTGGTGTTGTAGAGCTTACTATGGCCTTACATCTAGTCTTTCATCTTCCTGAAGATAAAATTATTTGGGATGTTGGTCATCAGTCCTACACCCATAAGATCTTAACAGGTAGGCGAGATGGTTTTGATGAACTTCGTAAATACGGTGGGATGAGTGGATTTCCTAAAAGAAAAGAAAGTCCATGTGATTCTTTTGATACCGGTCATAGTTCCACTTCCATTTCAGCCGGTTTGGGTTATGTTGAAGCCAGAGAAATTTTAGGTGAACACAATAGTGTGATTTCAGTTATTGGTGATGGTGCACTAACCAGTGGTATGGCATATGAAGCCTTAAATAATGCTGCAAGAATCAAGAGCAATATGATTATTGTGCTAAATGATAATAATATGTCTATATCAGAAAACGTCGGTGGTATGTCGACTTACCTTGGAAGGATTCGCACTGCCAAAGCTTATACAGGTTTAAAGACTGGTATTACAAATACCTTAAATAAGGTTCCCGTTTACGGAGACGTAATTGTAGATAAAATCAAACGGACAAAGAGTGGTATTAAACAATTGGTAATACCAGGTATGTTATTTGAAGAGATGGGAATTACTTACTTAGGACCTGTAGATGGTCATAATATCCCACAGTTGATTTCAACCTTTCAAGAGGCGAAAAAGCTAAATAGTGCAGTGATTGTTCATGTCTTAACTAAGAAAGGTAAAGGATTTGAACCAGCAGAAAGACATCCAGCTAGATTTCACGGCGCTGAGCCTTTTAATATAGAGAATGGTTTGCCAATTAATAAAAAAACAAAATCAACGTATACCGATGTATTTTCCACAGTCATGTGTAAACTAGGGCAAAGGGACGATAAGGTTGTGGCAATTACTGCAGCCATGCCAGATGGTACTGGTTTAAAACGATTTAAAAATATGTTTCCAAAACGTTTTTTTGATGTTGGAATTGCAGAAGAACATGCTGTTACTTTTGCGGCAGGACTTGCAGCAGCTGGGTTAAAACCAATTGTGGCTATTTATTCTTCTTTCTTACAAAGGGCATATGATCAAGTTTTACATGATGTATGTATACAGAACCTTCCAGTAGTCTTTGCCATAGATCGAGCTGGTTTAGTTGGTAGTGATGGAGAAACCCATCAAGGTATCTTTGATATATCATTCTTATCTAGTATTCCTAATATGCATATTATGGCTCCTAAAAACAAATGGGAGTTGTCAGATATGTTAAAATATGCAGTAGATTATGAAGGTCCTATGGCTCTTCGCTATCCTAGAGGGGAAGCTTACGATGGTTTGAAAGAATATCGTGCCCCTATAGAATACGGAAAGAGTGAAGTTATTTACGATGAATCCGATATTGCCTTAGTAGCCGTGGGTAGTATGGTAAAGACATCGGTAGAAGTGCGTCGAGCATTAAAAGAAGTAGGATATAATTGTTCCTTGATCAATGCTAGGTTTATTAAGCCCATTGATGAGGATATGATTCGCAATCTTGTAAAGGATCACAAGTTAATCGTAACCTTGGAAGAAAACGTAAAAAGTGGAGGATATGGGGAAAAAGTCTTAGATTTCATGAATGAATGTGGATACCAAACGAAAGTGTTGAACATTACCCTTCCAGATGATTATATAGAACATGGAAATGTTGAATTATTAAAAAAAGAGACCCTATTGGATTGGGAGTCCATTAAAAAGAAAATAGTAACCTCCTATGTGGGATTGTAAAAAGTCTACTTATTAGGTTTTGAGAAAGTAAAGGAAATTAGGATGAAAGAACGTTTAGATGTATTATTAGTAGATAGACAGCTGGCAGGCTCAAGGGAAAAAGCAAAGGCTATCATTATGTCTGGAAGCGTCTTTGTAGATGGAGAACGAGAAGATAAAGCTGGATCAATGTTCGATGTGAAATCAAATATTGAAGTAAGAGGAAAAACATTACCTTATGTCAGCCGAGGAGGTTTGAAACTTGAAAAAGCCATGAAGGAGTTTCCTCTTTCACTAAAAGATAAGATTTGCATGGATGTAGGTTCTTCTACTGGAGGTTTTACAGATTGTATGCTCCAAAATGGAGCAGTAAAAGTATATGCTATAGATGTAGGACACGGTCAGCTAGACTGGAAGCTAAGACAAGATGAACGAGTAGTATGTATGGAACGAACCAATATTCGATATGTAGTAAAAGAAGATATCCAAGACGAGATTTTCTTTACTTCCATTGACGTATCATTTATTTCACTTACAAAAGTACTACAGCCAGTGAAACAATTATTAGCGGTAGATGGGGAAGTTGTTTGCCTTATTAAGCCTCAATTTGAGGCTGGCAGAGAAAAGGTTGGGAAAAAGGGCGTAGTAAGAGAAAAATCAACCCATATAGAAGTGATTCATCAAGTGGTTGATTACGCTTTTTCCATAGGCTTTTCTATTTGTGGATTAAGTTTTTCGCCAATAAAAGGCCCAGAAGGTAACATTGAATATCTTTTATATATAAAGAATCAAAAAGAACAAAAAGAAACAAAGGATATGTCGGAGCAAATTCAAAGTATCGTAGAGAAAGCACATGAAACATTGTAGTGGTGGAGGAAGATGAATAAATTTTACATAATTACCAATACGTTAAAAGATCCAGATTTTAAAACAACGAAATTAGTACAAGACTATTTGATCAAAAAAGGTAAGGAATGTATCACTCAGGAACATCTCATCTCTACGGATCAAAAATCTTATCGTTATACTGATGCAAGATTAATTCCAGAAGATGTGGAATGCGTACTTGTATTAGGTGGTGATGGTACACTTATTCAGGCCTCTAGGGATTTAATAGGGCGTGAGCTGCCACTTTTAGGAATTAACCTGGGTACATTAGGTTACCTAGCCGAGATCGATAAAGAAAATATTATTCCTGCCTTAGATCAATTATCTATGAATAAGTATAGTATCGAAAAAAGAATGATGCTGGAAGGAACAATTTATAGAGGGAATAAGATCATAGACAAAGATATTGCATTGAATGATATTGTGATTGGACGTAATGGCCATTTAAGGTTGATTGATATCAATATCTATGTATCAGGTAAATATTTAAATTCTTACAGTGCAGATGGAATCATTGTTTCTACTCCCACAGGCTCAACAGGTTACAGCTTATCTGTTGGGGGGCCTATTATATCCCCTTTGGCACCAACAATTTTATTAACACCAATTGCTCCTCATACTTTAAATACTAGAAGTATTGTATTATCTGA
>DVLR01000135.1 GCA_018715425.1 Candidatus Merdenecus merdavium | reverse complement strand
TATGCCACATTATATTGACTTACATTTTCCCCACCTCTAATAGAAATATTTGAAATATTAAATTCATTTTTCTTGATTATCCCAATTGCATCTTCATTTTTTACCTGCATTTCTAATACTACTAATTGGTGGGTATCCACAATGCTCCCATCCTCATTTATGAAATCAGAAATAGTCTGATATTGTTCTCCAATATCCTGCGAAAAATAGGTGCTATGTGGTTCAATCAACACATTTTCCTCTATTTTTGCTTCTTCCAAAGTCTCATAAATATTACAGCTTTGTATTGTATAAATCAATTTTCCATCTACAAAAGGATCTAAAAAAGATGCTCCAAACTGTTCCACTTCAGATGTTTCATTTATCTCAATCTTATTAGATTCACCATTTACGCTAATCTCAGTTTCTGATAAATTGCTTTCACTGGAAAAACTTTGTTTTCCACATGCTGACAAAAGAAAAGACATCACAAGTCCAATTATTAATATTTTTTTCTCATAAATGCTCCTTTTTATAAGAGGGATATTAATATCCCTCTTATATTTTCCATTTACTTCAAGTTGAAATCTTAGTTGACAATCGTATAATTTTTTGTGCTATCTGGACTCCAAACACCTTTTACAGATCCTGTTGTTGATGAATTAGAACGAAAGCTTACTTGTGCTAAAACATATGTATAGTTCGATTTCTTGTTTTCATAGCAATAGTTTGTTATGCTGGATGGCACACCTCTTTGTACTGTAGCAGTTGTTCCTTTAGTCTCATGAAATTCAACTTTAATATTTGAGAGGCCAACAATACAATTAATATACCATTGGCTTTGTTAATATCAATACCCTTTGTTTAAAACGACATTTTCGTATTCTTTTTGGTGTTTTTTAGCATTCAAACTAAGATTTAATATTTTTCATTATTACAACTGGCAATTGAAAAAAAGATACTAATATTATCCCTGATGAAACATACTTTGACAGTTCCGCATACTCGCCGAATAACTTAATATTTCAAATAATTCAATATCCTATTCAACGCTGTTCTTAACATAGATTTTGATAATGACCAAAATCTATGTTTTTTTGTCTTTTCATACTCATCCATTGACAGTATTATTTCTACAACCTTATAATAAATATATTAGATTCAGTGAATATTGAGGTGATGAAAATGCGCATTTTAATATGTGACGATGATCCATTGATTACAGAAAATCTTTCAAAATTACTAATAGACTATTTCAAGAAAAATAACTTAAAGAATCTTGAAATTGAAACTTTTTATAGTGGAGAAAGTCTCTTATCCGATACGGGTGACAAAGATATTGTCTTTTTAGACATTGAAATGCCTGGACTTAACGGTATTTATGTTGGAAAAGAATTAAAGAAGCAAAATGAATCTGTCATTATTTTCATTGTTACCTCTTATATTGAATATTTGGATGATGCTATGCGTTTCCATGTATTTCGTTATCTTTCCAAACCAATTGATAAGCAACGACTTTATCGCAATATGAAAGATGCGATTTCTCTCTATACTTCATTTACAAAAAAGCTTCCAATTGAAACAAAAAACGGTGTTCATTCTGTTTATTCCATTGAACTTATCAGTATTGAAGCCATCGGCCGCAAAATCATTGTTCATACTACTGCCGCTGATTATGAGTCCATTCATTCTATGAAATATTGGATTGATATGCTACCTTCACAGACTTTCTTCCAATCCCATCGTAGCTTTATCGTGAACATGTTCCATATTACTTCATTTGACCATGAACTCATCTACCTATATAATAACCAGCTCACAGCTTATTTAACACGACGTAAATATTCCAGTTTTAAAGACACATATCTGCTTTATTTAGAAAGTACGAGGTAATGATCATGACTGCATTATGTTATTTTTTTATCTATGTTTCAGAGGCATTGATTTTATCTCTGTATTGTTCAAATGTATTTACTTCCGAACGGCGTCCTTTTTTTCATTATGGACTGATTATGCTCATTTACGGAATTTTGTATGCAATATCATTTCTTCAAAATCCATATATCAATATTTGCACATTTATTTTGTTAAATTTTCTCTATATTGCTTATATGTACCGTCAGAAACTTCCAACTGCTCTGTTTCATATTTTTATTATTACAGTTTCCATGGCTGCAAGTGAAGAAATTATTCTTTCCATTTTTACCAATTTGGCTAGTGCCTTGTATAGTAACTCTATAAACACTGTTTCTTTATTTTTGGCCTCAATATTAAGTAAACTTTTATATTTTTTAATTCTCTACTTCATCTCACACTATGTCTCAAATGCAAACGAATCGTCGGCCATCTCCATGAAAGAAACTTTCATTCTTTGCCTTGTTCCGTGTCTTTCCACATGGATTCTTACTACATGTTTTACAATAACGGTTTATTATACTGATCTATCTCAACAAATATCCGTGATGCTTATGGTTAGTACATTCTTCATTCTCTTACTCAATTTAATTATTTTTGGTGTATATGAATATATGAAGAATAAGAATGAAGCTTTTACCGCACTCCAATTACAAATTCAAAAAGAATCTGATTACTATAAAATGCTCCTTGAGCAGGACGAGAATCAGAAAATTCTCATCCATGATATCAAGAAGCATTTACAAGCTATTTCTGTACTTAACGAACAACATGATTTTGAAAAGATATCACTTTATCTTGAACACGTTTTTGATTCCTCTGAACTAAAAGCATCTATACGAATCTGTAATCATGAATTTTTAAATGCCATTTTATGTCGTTATCAAAGGGAGGCTCAAAAGAATCATATATCAGTTCATTTTGATGTTCGTAATCATAGTATTGATTTTATGAATGAACATGACATAAGTTCTCTTTTCTGTAATTTACTAGACAATGCCTGTGAATCAGCCAGAATCGCCTCAGACTCCTTTATTGAGCTTAGTGTAAGCCCAAGAGAGAATACCGATCTCACCATTATTACACTGGAAAATTCCTGTTGTACAAATCCATTTTCTCCTGAAACAGGGAAACTACGTACCAGAAATAAAGCTTCCAAACGGCATGGTTTTGGCATGAAGAGCATTCAGAGGATTGTTGATCGATATCATGGAACCATGCAGGTTTACTTTGATGATGATAATCATACCTTCCATACCATAATCGCACTAAATTTAAATGAACCCCTAATATAGTCTGGAAAGCGACTCGTATCGCATCATCATCTGGATACTACCTTGTTGATTGCATTACTTTATAGCGTTATCTTCCCCAACCTCTCTCTCTAGCCAGCATTATATGGACAGATTACATTAGATAGGATAGGTTTTCTCCCAGCCAATATGATAGAAACATAATTACTTACTGGCTTTATTAATGTATGATGATTTTTTAACAAATCGCTTGCCTCTGGTGTATAATAATCATGATATTCATGTGTATTATGAATACGCAGCCTTTTTAGAACCAATTTTATCAAAGGATTCAATAAAAACAGAGTTATAAAGAACATTTTACCACGCTGCTATAATATAAATAGAAAAATAATACTTCTTCACAAAATGCAAGGAAAATCAAATAACGGTATCGCTGAAAGTGAAATATCTTCGTTTTGCTATGATTATTCCGATCCTATTTTTATATAAAAACTGGTAAAGGCGACCTTTCCGTTATAAGCATTGAGGCGTATAAACAACTAGTGTGGCCCCACACTTCCCGGAGAAGTTTGCTCTGGGCGGGGATAACCTACTCGCTTCACGGGGTATCCTAAAAACCTCCGTTTTAACTATTCCATTTTACAACAACTACTTTTGTTGCCAAAAATGTATTATCTTCCTGATAACTACCAAATAAGTATACTTCCGACTGTTTCTTCAAATCACTTTTTTTTGCGCTCTCTACACTTTCCACTGCTTGCTGTGCTGCATTAGCCACTGCAAGATGAAATTTTACATCATCAGTGTACAATACCAGTACCTTTTCCGCATCATCTTCGACCCCTTCCGCCGCTTCATATGCAAGATTATCTCCTTCATATGCCTGTGGAGATATCGTACATCCAGAGTCCGTAAACTCTAAAACAGTTCCTTGCAAATCTGACGAATCAAAAATATCAGTTTCATCCAAATCATCTGTTACTTCTTGCGAACCACTTTCGTGACCATAATCGGTTTCATTATTATTCAGATCTGATATTGTATTTTTCTCTGTGTATTCTGTTTCATCATGAGTATCTTGTAAGATTTTTTCTGTTTGGTCAGTACTCGTAGTCTCTGGGCTACATCCTGTTGCTCCCGCTATTACAAAAGTAAAAAGCATGAGATAAATTATAATTTTCACCTTTTTATTTACCATCCTTCTTCTATAAAATTATCGTATCATTATTCTTTAAGATTTCTGCGTATTCTTTGTATGGTTTATGTGTTTTTTCTTCTGTAATTTTTCCGAGATTGATTTTAATAATCGCATCCGCTGCTGAAGCCACCTCACTACTATGAGTAACCACGATTACACATTTTCCTAATTCGTGTGCGCTGTCTAGTAAAATTTTTATAATTTCTTTGGAAATTTCTTCATCGAGATTACCCGTTGGTTCATCTGCCAGTAATACTCTTGCCGAACTTGCTAGTGCCCTGGCAATCGCAACCCGCTGCTGTTGTCCTCCAGATAACTGAAGAATCTTTCTATTCCAGTCTTCCATGGGGATTCCAACCGTTTCCAATAGCTTTTCTGCAGTCTTGTTTCCACCCAGCATTACATTTTCTTTTGGTGTCAGATAATCAATCAGATTGTAATTTTGAAATACCAGCGAAATATTATTTTTCCTGTGATAATTCAACCCCTTTTTCCGAATATCCTCGCCTGCATAAAGGATTTCCCCAGCTATAGGTGTATCCAATCCTGCCAGTAAAGATAAAAATGTGGTTTTTCCAGATCCACTAGCCCCTAAAATTGCATACATTTTTCCGTTCTCAAAAGAATAAGAAACTTCATCTAATATTTTTCTTGTTTTATTAGCTTTGTAATAATATACAACATTCTTCACTTCTAAAATCATTTTACTTTTTTTCTCCTTTATCCCATCTCATTTAATATCTCTTTAGGTTTTCTTCTCATAATTACGATGCCAGCTAAAAAAACTGAAACAAACAATAGTATAGCAACTATCGCAATATCCACCAAAATCATCAAAGATGTTATGTGAATTTCAACACCTTGTATATTCTGCTCTATTTCAGGTGCATCCGATGCTACTTGATTTAAATTTGCTGCATCCTGTTCTTCCTGCTGTTTCACTGTTTCCTGTGCCAAATAAGCTGCTGTTACTTCTGACAATATTGGAGAAAGTACAAAAGATAATAATAAACCTATCAATCCTATGAGCATTGCTTCCCATAAAAACTGCCCTAATATGTTTCGCTTTTCTTCACCAAGTGCCATATATATACCGATTTCTTGAATGCGATTTCTCATCCAGAAGATGAAAATCAAAATTAATATTGCAAAACTTACTGCTGAAATTAAAATCAGTAGAATGTCACTGATTTTTTCCATACTATTGAAATTCTGTGCCATAGTTTCTATATTACCGTTGTTGTCAATCAAATCATATCTACTCCACTCAATATCAACATTAAGAATGTCTTCTTTTATCTGATCATACAAATCGACATCAGAAACCTTAAAAATTGCATATTGGAAAAGTGGATTTCCTTCATCCCCAGATGGTTTTTCTGGAAAATGCATATCAGTAAAAATTGTATTTTCTGAACGGTAAGAATCTCCAGACATAATTGGTTTCAATTCCTGCACCGCTTTATAAATTCCTATTACAGTAGCACCGTATATCGTAGAATTCTCTTTATTTCTATAATCGTTGAATTCCATCATATCTCCTATTTTCAAATCATTTAATTGAGCCAGCTCCTGCGATATTACACATACGTCCTTGTTATTTTCTTCAATCATTCTTCCTTCCAAAATTTCAATTTTTCCTGCGTCAACATCCATATCCATGATACGATTTCCCCTCAAATTGACGCCCCCAACATCATTACTCTGGTCTGTTTCTAGATTCTCAATTCTTTTAAAATTTACGGGATTAACTATAGTAGGAACTGTAATAAGATTATAGTCTTCGACTCCATCCACCCTCGCAATCCTTTTAACATCATCTTCCTTTATTGTTTCAAATGAATTATCAGTTCCTGTTTTCCAACTGCCATTTTCCAGCTGTTCCTGATAATACCCCTGATAGTTTCCACTCTGATCTTCTCCTATTATTTTCATCGCTTCATCCATTCTGGTATGACGGTTTTCTTCATTTCCTTCTAAACGGAGTGTTGCTCCAGCAGCTTGCCTAGTGGAATCCTGTACTAAAACACTGGCCGATTTACTGGCTAGCCCAGCTATAAAAAAACTGCTGATTACCGTCACAACCACTAAAAGCAATAGACTCTTTATTGGTTTTCTGATAACAGAATAAACACCCCTCTGTAAAACACCCATTCTTATCCCTCCATTTCTGATAAAATATCTTTTGGATTTGTCTGCAATACAGGAAATAAAGAAATCCCTACTCCTACAAGCAATATGGCAATTCCGACTACCACTAAACATCCTGCATCAGTTCTTTGTATTCCTATCTGAAGCTTTGCAGTGTTCTGATCCATAACGATCCAGTTTAAGCACCATGCTGCAAAACTACCAGTAAACAGGGACAATAGTGCTGATGCCAAAAAAACGATTAAGCTTTCCAAACTAACCTGTAGAAAAATATTTCTCTTTGATTCTCCTAAGCTGACATACACTGCTATTTCCTTTTTTCTTGCTCTCATCCACATACATAGCAACAGTGTAATTACAATCATGGAAGTTCCTATCGTGAGTATCAACATTAACTTCACTATCCGCACTACCTGTTCCAATGGTGCTCTCATTTTTTGGAACAACATATCTGACTTTGAAATTGAAACCTTGTCATCTAATAAAACTGCCAACCTTTCAGCCGTTTCATCCATCTGTTCTGGATTGATGAGATAAATGGCAACGCTTTCGTATCCCCGTTCAGATTGAAAATCTACTGCAAACTCTGATCTGGTATAAATTGTATTTTCTATTCTATACACTGCCAAGGTTTCTTCTCCCTGCTTTTCTTCCAGTCCGTAACTATAAACTCCAGATACAGTTGCGGTTATTTCAATTCCTTTTTCGGTTTCTATGGTCAAACTACTTCCAACTGTCAAGGAATTATAATCTGCCAATACTTTATTTATCACAATTTCATTTTGTTTCCGTGGATATCCCCCCTTAATAAGCCTCACTTGGCTATCTGCAAATGGTCCATCTGCACTAAAATCATCATATGCTGCCAATTGTAACTGGATATTTTTTTCCGAATCGCTTTCACTATAAGATATCAATTGAAAATCATACGGATAAGCTACTACCTTTAAGGATGAATTTATTTTCTTGACATTGTCCATACTTTCCAATTTCTTTAATTCATCCTCTGTAATAAGTTGCTTTTCATCCTGGATTTCTGCAATGATTTTCGAATTCGTTCTTTCCTGCAGTGCTTTTTTCTCTTCTGTTGAGGCTCTTAATATTATTACTGTAGATAAAATCATCGTATTTACAAGCAGAAGAACTAAAAATAAAACCACTGTTTTTGACTTTTTTCTTGTTATATAACAAAATGCTCTTTTTTTTAAGCTCACCTTTTCCCTCCTC
>DVLR01000134.1 GCA_018715425.1 Candidatus Merdenecus merdavium | reverse complement strand
TGGATCAGCAAACCGACCTCTTGGAGCATGTTTTTCCAGGAATCCATGACTCGTTTTCCTTCTTTTTCCCACGCTAACTGAATAGGTTTGAAGAAATCCAACAATTTATTATTCTTACTTGATTCTTCAGCAAGTTTACCTAAATCAACTTCAGCTCCTTGGATGGCATCGTCACCACCACCGCCGCCACCTCCACCAGATCCTGAACCACCATCTGATTTGTCTGGTTGTTCGTCTAGCTTGTTGATTTGGTCAAATCCCATCAAAGCTTTCATTTCCTTAGCGGCTTTTTTAGCAGACTTACCAACACCATCAGTCGCTTTTCCAAGTCCACCTGCTTGTTTACCAGCGTTAGAAAGACCAGAAGCTAAATTACTCGCTTCTTTAGATGCACTACCAATACTACTGGATTGTCCTGATGATTTATTACCAGTTAATAATTCAGTTAGCGCCTTAAAAGCATTTGCTAAGGTTAAAATCTTAGCTAGGAGCGTGTTAATCAATCGTAAAATTGGTGTAAACAGATTAATCAAACCTTGACCAATAGTTGCCATAAATTGCTCCATTTGCAATCTCATCAACCTAACTTGGTTTGCCCAACTACCTGAAGTTCTCGAAAAATCTCCAGCAGCAAGACTAAGTTGCTGTTGCACGAAAGCAAACCGCAAAGCAACTTTTTCAGCTTCGGACATTTCTTTCGTTGTCTTGTTATAACCATTAGCCATTGCATAAGCGTCCAATGCATTCTGAGTCATTACGATACCTAAATCTTTTAATGTTTCAGTTTCGCCTGTAAATACAGATTTTAGCTTTGTGTATGCTTCATCTTGGCTGATATTATAAAAAGATGCCACATCGCCTGATAATCCAGTTAACGCTGTAGACATGTCATAAGCTTGTTTTTCACCAAAACCAAAAGCTTTTGCCATTGCACCAAATGTACCAGTATAGCGTTTAGCCATCGTTTCAGACAATCCAAACTGTTGTGCTGCATTTTTAGCAAAATCATCTACTTGTTTTGTCATCTTTGGAAAGGTAACATCCACAACGTTCTGTACTTCAGTTAAATCTGACCCAAGTTGTATTGCTTGTTTACCAAAATCAAATACTTTTTTTGCAGCAAATAAAGCAGCCATACTTGCAGCAGCTTTTTTAGCAAATCCCATCACACCGTTCATTTGCTTTTGGAAACCTTGCTTATTGACATTCAGGTCTAAATGAATATCACCAACCTTTTGAGACACGCTCTCACCTCCTTATTTTGCTAATTCAATAAATGCTTGTTTGATTTGCTCTAAATAGTTATCAATTTCTTGACTTGTTTTCTCTTTGGCCAATCTATTTCGCCATTCATTTCTAATAGCGTGTTGACCTTGAGAGAAATGTTTGAGCATATCAGGGTCATCTTCACTACGAATTTGAACAATTCTTCCAAGTGGAGTCTCCCCATCTATACCAGTCAATAGAGCTTTAAATTCGTTCCAAGACATCTTTTTAAATTCATCTGAATACAAAGATAAACCGTACTGCGTTCTCATTGACGATACAATTAACTCAAAATCATCAATCAAATCATAGTACGGTTCATCACTCTCCCAGTTCTTCGTTTCCTGTTACTAATCCCATCGCTGTTTTTACAAGCTCAGCAAAATCAGTAAATTTCAATTTTAACGCATCGATTTTCTTGCGGTCTTTTTCATCAAATAATAGTTGATACATATCAACGATTTCTTTAATTCCAACATTGTCGCCAGAATCTGACATAATAGCCATCATCTTTAAAGCTGTAGATGCATCATCGTTTACCTTTAATTCAATATCTTTTATTTTAATGACTGGTGAAGTATCGAAACTTAATTTTTCAGTAATATCAATGATTTTACTCATTTACTTGCTCCTTTTTCTTTGTTTTTAATTTCTTCAAATATCCTAATCTTACTAATCGTTCGTATCTTTCAGCTTTTATATCATAAGTAGGGGTAAACTTGTCATTTACCCCATATTCCTTACGATCGTATGCATCCACGAACGGTTGCATAACCTTATACATGCGTTACCTCCTAAACAGCTGGAACAACGATAGGTTTACCATTAGACATTACATCAAAAGCTAATGGTGCAACATTTGTAGAATCACCTGCGCCAAACTCAGTAATATTAATGACTGCACCCAAGAATACTACCTTTGTACCGTCTGGGAATGTCCATTGGATATCCACTTCAGCATCACGTCCATTTTTAAATGCTTTATTCGAAATAAAATCATTTCCAGCATCAGCAACATTTCGTTTACCTGATACTGAAATTGTAATTGATTTAGAAGTCATTAATCGACGAGTCCATCCAGCTTGGTCAAACGGAGTCCATTCTTCTACTCCGTTATCAAAAGACACGCTGAAACTTTCCATATCTGCAATATTGCTAAAGGTTCCTCCAGTAATTGAAGTACCATCTTCAGAAGTTGCGGCTGTACCTGTATTTACCTGAAATTGATTTTCATAAACGGGATATACCCCTGTTTTTTTAGCTGTCATTATTATTCCTCACTTTCTTTTTTATCAAAATAAATAATAAATTCGATAACTCGTTCATAAATATGATTATCATCTGTGCCCACATCGACTGGTTCACGCGTATTTAGAGTTAGAAATTGCACTGCATGTTTTCCTATCACCAAATCTTTTGCATGTAAAATTTCTTGATAGATTTCCCATGCTTTTTCTTCAGTCTCAACAGCGTTCCTATTCCAATGTACGAGCAAGCTAATGCCTTTTTGCTCGTAGCTTGACAAATTATACCCACCTAGTCCAAAACGTGGTGGAGAGCTATCCTTGAGCTGATAAACACCTATCGAATTTTCTTTTTTATTGTCCAGTTTGCCTACATAATAATTTTCAGCAACACCTAAACTCTCTAGCCAGTTTCTAACATCTGATAGTAAAATCATTAGTTACACTCCTGTTTGTTGTTTGTAAAATTTTACAAAAGCACTTTTAGCAAAATCGCTATGCTTTCCACCATCTGCCCAGTCATCTAACCAGTGAGCCTGTGCATTCGGATTGTTTTCACGATTGAAATTATATTCAGGGTGATAATAGAGTCTTCTAGCGTATGGCGTACTGTGAACAAGACTAACTGTGCCATTACCAGATTTTGAATAATCAACAAAGAACGCTTCTCCTTGCAAGGTACCTTTATCTCTAGGGACTACTTGCGCCTGAACTACTTCGGTATGCAACGCTTCAGCAGTCATTTCTAAAGCTCTGACAGTCGAGTTAGTCAGCTTATTGATTGCGCCCATATCAAACTTCACTGTTGCCTTACTCATTCAAATCACCTCAAATCTAATCGCGTATAATTCACTGTGCCATCTGGATTTCTCGCTTTCATGCCAGACTCAATCATGCGTTTTTCGCCAAATATCACGACTTCTCCGCCTGATAAAGTTGGAACATCAGGAAAAATATCACCAACAAAAAAAGCTCGTCCGGTAATCTGAACAAGCTTCTTCTCATCGGTTAAAATGGTTTTCGCTGAATCTTGGTAGTTACATTTGAATGAGCCATCATAAGTGATTGGTTCGCCATCTTCCGTGATACCTTCATCGTATAGAAATACCTCAATCGGTGTCTTACATAATCTTTTGTGTACTAAACAAGGAAATTTCATTAAATCACGCTCCTTGTTAGTCCTGTCTGCTTCAGCAATTCATAGGTACTACGCTTCATTGCAACACCATTCATCACTTCAATATTCCAACTTTGACCAAATGACATCGATACACCATTGATACTATACGATTGCAATACGCTATCAATCATATCTTGATTTTCGTACACAAAATCAACATGTTGACAAATTACTTCTTTAATTACTGACTGTTGGAAAGAAGTCAGATTATCAAATCCTTTGCCACGAATACGGTTAAAGGTTAGCATATCCACTTGTTGGCTTGCTTCCTTTAACCGTTTAGCCAAGTCTTCAGTATCAAGTGTACCTAGATAGATTTCTTTGTAATACGTTTCATCAACGTATGGTTCCATGACTATTCACCTTCTTTTTCGGTGGACTCTTTCTTGGAATTCTTTGTCGATTTGGACTTTGATTTTGCTAACTCAGCTTTTAACTTTTCGTTTTCTTTCACCAAAGCAGCATAATCGCCATACGGTACTGTACGACCAGCACCATAGGCAATTACATCTCCTTTGTCATCTTTGATATCGAATCCTTGACCAACATAAAAGGCTTGCTGATCAGGCGAAATCATATAAACTTTATTGTCCTTTTCTGCAATCATCAAGCTTCACCACCAGTTTCAACGTTGATTGATACTGCCACCGCTTTGTTTTTAATTAAGAATAAATCCATGTAAAAACGTGATTGTAACATGTATTTGTCAGCAGTACGACTATCATGACCTGGGCTAAATACATTGATATACGCATATTTGTCACGAGATACTACACAAGATGGATGAATCAAGATAATGTTGATTTGTTTTGCATCTCCAGCAGCTACACATCCATTTGAGAAATCGTATTTTGATTTCATGCGACCAGATGGAACAGTTTTGATTTTCACATCGTCTAAGCTATAGATGTTACGGTTGATAGCTGTACCAGTGTTTTGTACATCGAATGTACGTTGAATACCTTCAGCTTGCTTCAATAATTTACGAATCTTAGGTGTGCAATAAATAACACGTCCTTCAGACGGTACACCTGCGTCATCCATACGTTCCATCTCATCATCAAACCAATCTAAAATGTTTGATGCAGTTAAAACAGTTGTATCGATGTGAGCACCATTTGCTTTATATGTTTTCGCTTCTGCTAACAATTTAGAGTAACGATAACTATCTTTTTCAGGGATGGCTTGATCTGTTTCTAAAGTGTTTTGTACGTTTGCAATCGATACAACTAAATTTGTTTCGTCAACATCCATTGGGTCAATCGCAAACTCAACATCTCGGTCATGCGCTAATTTCTTTGGTTCCCATTCATTCGTGATTGTACCAGTATTAAAACCTGTACCTTGTCGATTATGGTCTTTGTAACCAGAAACAGTAATTGATGGTAATTTGATTGTTTGAGCATTTAAAAACTGCACTTGTGGATTAGACTGCGTTAAATCGTACGAAGTCATCTCTTGTGCGTATTTTTGGTTTAATGGTTGTAGAAATTGTTCTGCATAATTATAAACTGTCATAAATTAAATCCTTCTTTCTTTTATTTGATACCGAAAGCTCGTTTCAAAGCTTCATCTGTTTGTGATGAGTTATTCCCACCGCTTGGAGCACCGACTTGCTTGAAACCTGATGAACTATCATCTTGTGTTGGTTTCAATGCAGGTACATCTTCCAATACTTTGTTTAATACCGCTTGTACATCTTCATCTTTAGAATCTAATGACAATTGGCTTAAATCAGCTAATTTCAACACATACGGAATTGTTTTAGCATCAATCCCTAATGTAAAAGCAATCATTTGTGCTTTTGCTTCAATTACTGCTTTAAGTGCTTGTTGTTCAGCTTTTGTTTTGTCTGCTTGCAGTTGTGCAATATCAGGTGTACTTTCTGCTTTCTGCTTCTTAAATGCAGCAATTGCCGAATCCATTTCATCTTTGCTTAATCCTTGCTGTTTAAAATATGATTTCAGCACAGTATCTTCTGTTACGCTCTGTTTTCCGTTAATGAGACTGGCCAACTTCTCATAATCAAATTCAGGCGCTTGAGGAGTAGGAGTAGCTTGCTGTTGTGGATTATTTGCGTTAGATCCTTCTTCTCCTTCTGCAAAGAATTGTAATTTCATCGGTACTTTTAATACATCTTTTAGTGACATAGCAACTTTTCTCCTTTCAGTTTTTAGAGTGTCTCTCTATCAGTTTTATGGGTGTCTCCCACAGTTTTATACGCTGGTGTCTCCACGTAGTTTAAAGTCTTCGGACAATAAAAATAGCCCTATCTCTAGGACTTATCTTTTACTATATTTTTCTGTCAACGCAAAGGTTCGCTCGTATTCATCTTGCAATTGTCTTCGCTCAATCAATGTCATATTCTTGCGTTCTAACACTCTCTCAAGCACGCTACAACGACTTCTCAATGCTCTCCAAATGATTTCATCGTCGCTATACATACAGACTCCATTGTGTACATAGGTTACTTTCATAGGCTAATCTTTGTCACCACCTTTGATACCTTCTCTCAAAATAAAAATAGACAAGCCGATTGACAATGAAAGCATAGGTAATCCAACTAAAATAAATAAAAAATACCATAGCCAACTCATGATATCACCTCCTATTTTGGGTATGAAAAAAGCACCTTATAATTCTAAGGTGCCGTTTTTGTATTCTTTTGAAAGTTCACTATATGCATTAAGGATGTAGTCGGCATTTTCGGAAACATTATCAGCATAACTAATTATTCCTAAATAAATGAGTGCTGCTGTCGCCCATTCTGAAATTGGAATCTTAACAACTGGCAGAAGTGAAGGGTCGTCTTGGAATGATTGTAAAATCTCTATTGTCATTTTGTCTTTTCTTTTCAAAATAGCAGAGTCTCTACAAAATTTTGCTCTCTCTACTACATTCATTTTTTCTACATCCATATTTCATCTTCCCATCTTCCTAATTCTTTCAATTTCCCTGTCTCGCAACATTTCCAATCTCATTATACACTCTTCTGGTAGATTTTGCGAGCGACAAAAATCAATTTCAGCTTGGTATGCTCTTCTTTCAAAATTTATTTGTATTTCTACATCAAATAAGCAGCTCCTCATCGCTTTCCACCCAATATTATAATCATCCATTGCATGTGTATACTCGTGTAGCAAAGCACTATAACTAGCATTTCTACAAATAGTTATACTACCTGGATTACCCGAAGTTCCTGATGGCCCATATGCCATTGTCTCCCTGTCGACAATATTTACTTCAACACCGATTTCTTTTAGTTTATCTAGAAGCATTTGCGTCTCTTTTGGATGGCTTTCAAATGCCGAACCTAGATACTCTCTTACTGGATCATCAAATGTGTGGAAACCTTTTAGGAATTGGAATCCCCTTCTGTCATCAATCTCTTTAAGGGCTTGATTCAATCCAGGTATTTGTCGTTCCCAATCACTCTCACGTTCACGATACTTCTGTTGTTTTTCCTTATCCAAGCTGTAATCGGCTAACCTACCGCACTTTTCAGCTTGTCTTTTCGCGTAGCTCTTTTTATTTTCCAGCCGTTCACGTTCTTCTACATCAGCTAATTCTTGCTTGGTAAACCTATCATCTGGCGGTGTACTCACACCAGGAAAATAGGTTGTGTGGATGTCTTTGCAATTTGGATGATAAAGACCAGCAGCAATTGCGTTACTCATCAAAGGATACGGTCCTTCATCCGCAGAACCGCCGCTCCAAACATCATCAATCAGCACCTTACCCTCAAAAGGCATGCACTTCGGACAGGCATTTGTGCGTTTGTTCATGATAACTGTATGTACGCCCCATTCAGCACGTTTTGCGCCTTCTCCCATCAAATAGGCTCGTTTGCTAGCTGTTCTGATAGCCATGTCGACATATGCCGCAATACCTACACGAGCGCCATTTGCATACTGGATGCAATTAATACCTTTTGATATAAAATCATCTGTGGCCATATCTACTGCTTTCTCATATGTTCCAGCACCACTATTCGCATAAACTTGTGCATCAAAGATAATTCTTCGATACTGGTCTTCAGCGAATCTCAGCACTGCATGTTCAGCCTTTTCCATATCATGAGTAACAGACCTGACCAATGCGTCCATTTTCCGATCATTCAAACGAAAGAATTGCGCATCTATTTCCGGTCCGCCATTAGGTGCGCGCCACCCTTTTCTAAGCGCATTTAAAATAGCAATTTCAGCATCCATATCTCCCTGTTCTTTTGCTGCAATCAACGCTGCTTCCAACTGGGCATTAATGGTCCGAAATTGCTTTTTGTATTTCTTT
>DVLR01000011.1 GCA_018715425.1 Candidatus Merdenecus merdavium | reverse complement strand
GCATCAAGCCGCAAGGAAAACGTGACACAGATCTAAAAGGGCTGCCTATCCGCGTGAAGGAGCATGTTCTTTCAGATGAGAAGTTACAGGAACTTTTTAGTGAAAGTTATCGCAGACTTCCTGATGAAGTTTATAAAAAGCTTGATTTTCATCCTGCAACCTTTGAGGTTGTAGAACATCATGTTGCCGTATATTGTGGAAACAAAAACCAGACAATTGTGCGTGTAGACCGTCCAGCAGAGCTTTTGAAAAACAGTATTGTTACACCTTCCCTTCTTGCTGCTGTATGAAATACTAAATATATAAACTCCGTACCTTTCTACCACCTAGAGCAGGAATTTAAAAGGTATGATGTAAATATCTCAAGACAGGTAATGTCTAACTGGGTCATCACTGGAAGTGAACGATATTTATCACTCCTATATGATCGGATGCACGATGAACTCTATAAGGGTCCTGGACTCATGCAAGAAGACGCTTTGCTCAGCTGTGCAAAGCTCTTGGTAAAGAAAAAGCCAAAGGAACCCTGGCTGAAGCTGCGGTTGGTTAGATAGCTGCTATCTACCATGTAGATAATCGCTTAGCAACTCTAAAACCAGATGAAAAACTCCCTGAACGACAACTTCACGTCAAGCCTTTCGTAGAGTCCTTCTTTAAGTGGGTAAAGGCTAATAGGAATACCGTTCGCGAAAAATCTGAAACTGGAAAAGCTTTTACTTACTGCTTAAATCAAGAAGAGTACTTACGAACTTTTCTAAATGATCCAGCAGTACCTCTAGATAATCATTCTGCAGAAATAGCAATTCGCAGTTTTTGTGTAGGTAAACATAACTGGCACCTTATAGATACCATAAATGGTGCAAAGGCAAGTGCTATGTATACAGTATTGCAGAAACAGCGAAGGCAAACAATTTAAAACCTTACAACTATTTTAAATATATCCTAGAAGAGATACCAAAACATATGGATGAGAAGAATACAAAGTTTTTGGAAGATTTACTTCCATGGTCTAAAAATCTCCCAGAGGAATGCAAGAAACAAAGGAATTAGTAACTAGCCAACAGAAGGTGGCTAAAACCTAATGGTAGACATGTGGTTTACCGTTTACCAAGAAGCCTTAAGAAAACACCCATTCCTTGAAGTAGAATTAATCACTATTAATGCGTTTAATTCCTTCAAGGAATGGGCGTTTTGCTTTTGAATAACTCACTTATTTCTTACTGCAATGGAGAAATCCAGTAAGTACCATCGAGGCAGTCTGTCATGCAGTCTACTCTCATCCTGTCATTACAAATGATAATTAAATCATATGCATTAACTTCGGCTTCAGTAAGTTCTGTGTTTTTAAGTTCTGTGTTTTTAAGTTCTGTCATGATATGTTCCTCCTTTCTTAAAAATATTTATATAAATAGCATTAAGCTAAGTATATACACTAATCTAGTATATATTTTAAGTATTCCTTTGAGTCACAAAACTCTACAAAGTTTAGTAAATTATCTCTAATTGATATGTTTTTATCTAATTTAAATATATTAAAGCTATACATTATCTTTCTGAGAGTACAGTCAGATTCAATTTGATTATCAATAAGATTAGGGCAAATTCCGCCGCAAATAACTTTAAATTTACAATTACTGCATTTTTCATTATTCTCTATATTAAATAATTTTTCTACCTTCTCGTCATGCGTTACCTTATTTATCTGATCCATTAAACTAAAATTTTCGTTCAGCATTCCAACTTGATATTTATCCTCTGTTAGCGTATGACAAAGGTATATATTACCATCTGGGAACACCGCTGCCATTTTTCCATAAGCAGAGCAAGGATGGCTCAATTGTGTTGAATAAAAGAGATTTGTTGCAAATCTTTTTTTACAATAGTCTTCGTCTAACATGTACTTTATGAATAGCAGATAGACTTTAAGTCTATCCTCATACTCCAAAAACTTATACTGTTTATCCGCAGCACTACCTGCATAATCTACGAAGTGTAGTAGAAAGTCAGAATCATATTTTGCACAAATATCCATGACCTCTTTCATTTTTTTTACATCTAACTCATTTTCATAGATAAATGTTAGAACCGTATCTATTTCATTTATTTTCAATAAACTGACTAGACTCTCTAATCTTACTAAATCTAACATATGAGCAGTACTGAGTTCGATAGAATCGACTTTCCCCTTTATATCTGCAATCAGTTCTTCACTAAGTAGCCATCCATTACTTTGAACAATAATCTGGGAGCTTAATCTCTCCCGCAATTTAGAGAGAATCACTACTATATCCTTCAGTATAAAAGGTTCTCCACCGCTAATTATAATTTTTCTTGGATTAGCTGTTTCTATTTTATCTATAAATTCATCACTAATCTCCTCAACCATTAATGAATTCTTTTCAACATTAGGGTTATCACTTCTCATTGAACAAAATGAACACTTCAAATTACAACTATTAGTGACAAATAAGTACAGTGTATTCAAACGATTATCTAATCCCTTTAATGGTTCAATATTCTTTTTTTTTCGTAATTTAGTAATTGAATCTATAACGCCATTTATGTATGACTCTTGACTACTACTATACTGTTCCATAGGCATCTTAAAGCATACGTTTTTTTGTCTTTCAGTAATTAGTACATAATCCGTAAAATATGTCGTTTCATATCCTTTATCCATTTCTTTTCCCCCCTCCTTTATAAGGTAGTGTCAAGTTTGACTACCTTTTTTATTGTTTAAACCTTGATTTTACGGGAGTTTGCAATAAAAAGAGCAATGACCTCCCTTTTTTGGTATAATGTAAGCACCACACTCAACAGAATACGAAAGGT
>DVLR01000133.1 GCA_018715425.1 Candidatus Merdenecus merdavium | reverse complement strand
TAAAGAAGACTTGGAAACAGAGTTGTCAACCATTGTTGATTTAGGAGGTACTGTTTTAGATGTTTTCGTAGAACATGAGATATATGGACAGATACGAGCCGATCTCTTTTTAGAATCAAAAAAGGATGTCCATGATTTTTTAGAAAAGTTAAAGAAAGATAACACTCAGCCACTTTATACTTTAACAGATGGAGCTCATTATCATACCATCGAGGGAAGAAGTGAGGAGATTTTAGATTTGATAGAAGAGGCATTATTTAAAAGAAACTACTTGATCAAAGAATAAAAATATGATACATTTCTTTTAGTGACAAGACAGTAGACTATACACTAAAAGGAGAGAAAGAATATGAACCAGCTGAAATCATTCTTAAACAGAGTATTTATTGAAGGATTAGGTGCTATGGCACTTGGTCTCTTTTCAACGTTGATCATTGGTACCATTATGGTACAGTTAGGCAGCTTCATTGGAGGTAGTATCGGAGAGATTTTTGTATTGCTAGGAAAGATTGCTTCTGCTATGACGGGAGCTGGAATTGGAGCTAGTGTAGCTTTTAAGTTAAAACAATCTCCACTTGTTATGATATCAAGTGCAACTGCTGGAATGGTTGGAGCTTTTGCAGGAAAGATTGCAAATCACGGTGTCATAGTAGAAGATGGAATCCTTCTAAGTGGGCCAGGGGAGCCCTTAGGAGCATTTATAGCAGCTTATGTGGCCATAGAAATAGGTGGATTAGTAGCTGGTAAAACAAAAGTAGATATTCTTGTAACACCACTTGCAACAATTGTTTCAGGCTCTGTTATCGGTCTCTTAGTAGGACCTCCTATTACTAGATTTATGCAAGCCCTTGGAACGATTATAAACTGGGGAACGGAACAACAGCCCTTTTTAATGGGAATCATAGTTTCTGTAGTAATGGGAATCGTTTTAACATTACCCATAAGTTCCGCAGCCTTAGGGATTATCTTGAATTTATCGGGAATGGCAGCTGGTGCAGCTACCATCGGGTGCTGTTGCCATATGGTTGGTTTTGCAGTGATGAGTTATCGCGAAAACAAATTACAGGGGCTGATTGCTCAAGGGATTGGAACTTCTATGTTACAAGTTCCTAATTTAATGAAAAAGCCAGTCCTCTGGCTACCAGTGGTCATCAGTAGTGCAATTTTAGGGCCAATTGGAATTTTAGTATTCGGTATGACAAATAATGCTACAGGTTCAGGAATGGGAACAGCTGGATTGGTTGGTCAGATAATGACGTATCAAACCATGACTCAAGTGGAGCCTCCTCTATTAGTTTTGGTAAAGATTCTAGTGATTCAAGTGATATTACCAGCTGTTTTGACGCTGGGGATCAGTGAATTTATGAGGAGAAAACAAGTGATATTAGAAGGAGACTTAAAATTGCAATTATAGAAGAAAGAGGAAGAATCCATGAAAGGTGAAAGAGGACTCATTCATATTTATTATGGAGATGGAAAAGGAAAGACAACAACGGGAATGGGGCTTTCTATGCGTGCATCGGGAGCAGGACTTAAAGTTTTAATCTATCAATTTATGAAAGATAATCATTCCAGTGAACGAAGAGTGTTAAAGCTTCTTCCAGGAGTTACGGTAATAGATGGTTTATTAGAAGAAAAATTTAGTTTTCAAATGTCATTAAAGGAAAAAGAAGAAAGAAAACGTTATTATGAAGAGAAGTTTCAGCACTTAGTTGATCAGATTAATAGAGAACATTATGATCTTTTGTTTTTAGACGAAGTTATCTATACTATTAGAGCAGGACTATTTGAAGAAGAGACTCTATTAAGCTTTTTAAAAAACAAACCAGAACATTTAGAAGTAGTCTTAACAGGAAACGAACCTAGTGAAAGACTTATAGATTTGGCAGATTACGTATCCATGATTAAGAAAGTAAAGCATCCATTTGACCAGGGAATTGTTGCTAGGATAGGCATTGAAAAATAAATCTTAAGTAATCATAAACTTATTAAGATATTGTGAAATCGGTGACTTTGATATAGAAATATGATATAATTTAGTAAACATGTGAAGCAAAAGGAGAAGGTTTGTTTTGCGAATTTCGAATGAAGGATGTGATTACTTATGGCAGAGCAGCTTTTACCTGTGAAATTATATGAAGATGTAGATAGTTGGAAAACCATCATGTTTTTGTATAACTCGGCCCTTAAAGAAGTTGGAACTAAAATGGAGATACTTAATGATGAGTTTCAGCACGTTCATAAATATAATCCTATAGAGCATATAAAATCTAGAATAAAATCACCAGAGAGTATCGTAAAGAAATTAAAGAAAAATGGATATGATTCAAGCGTTGAGAATATGGTGTTATATGTAAATGACATAGCTGGTATTAGAATCACCTGTTCATTTACTTCAGATATATATAGAATTGCTAATATGCTAAGTAGACAAAGTGATATTAAGATCCTTGAGATCAAGGACTATATTAAAGAGCCAAAGCCTAGTGGTTATCAGAGTTACCATATGATTGTTACAGTACCTATCTTTTTATCTGATAGTGTTGTAGATACCAAGGTTGAAATTCAAATAAGGACGATTGCTCAGGACTTTTGGGCTAGCCTTGAACATAAAATATATTATAAATATGAAGGAAATGCCCCTGAATACATCAGTAAAGAGTTAAGAGAATGTGCTCAAATTGTTGCTAGGCTAGATGATAAAATGCTATCTTTAAATGAAGCCATCAAGCAGAATGGTTTTCATGAGACTGGAGACGATAATGATGAAATAGTGTCTACAGATTAAATAGAAGTCTAAAATATTGTAAAAATAAATATTAAGTAGGAGTGAAAGAGTTAAGAGGAAAATGGATCCTGTTAACTCTTTTTTTGATGCACTGAAGTTGTAAATCAAGAGGTTGTGGAAGGTCGAATATATTGCTTGTATGATACATGTTGACTTTATCAATACATTCTTTTATCATAAAAATGAATACTAGACGGTATATAAACTATAATTTTAACCATATTACACAAAAGAAATAAGGAATCTATATGAATAAGATAAAACCATATAAATTTAATTTGAATAAATCAAATACCTCCACATCAACCACTCCCTTAACTACCTACTTCCTCCTCCTCTTTCTCCTCCTATCCACTATCATAACTGGATGCACAACCATTGACAGGGATAAGCTTCTAGGTATAGAGGGGAATAACCATATCCCACGCAAATTCGGTGCCACTTACATGACCATGGATAACCCCTATTTCGTTGCATTAAACGAAAGGATTCGAGAAGAAGTAGAAGCCAATGGCGATATCCTAATCACAAGGGATCCAGCTCAAAATCAAGAGAAACAAAACGATCAAATTTTTGAGATGATCAATGATGAAGTCGTGGCAATTTTTGTCAATCCCGTAGACTGGAAGGAGATAGGTGTTGCGTTAAAAGCATGCTCTGAGGCAGGCATTCCCGTATTCAACATCGACACCTACGTATATCATGCTCAATACATTGTATCTAGCATTGTTTCTGATAACTATGATGCTGGGGTTCAGATCGCCGAAGACGTGATGAAGAAAAAGGATCATGCTAAAATTGTAATTATCAACGATGATGTAATCAATTCAACGAAATTAAGGGTGAAAGGTTTCTTAGATACCATCAAAGGTTATGATGGTTATGAGGTAGTCATTCAAGAAAAATCTTCATCAGAGCTAGAATTGTCTATGGAGAAAATGAATGAGATACTGAAAACAGGAGTAGAATTTGATGTTGCGCTAGGTGGAAACGATCCAACTGCACTTGGAATATTGGCATCCTTACAGATGAATCATAGCGATGGCGAAGTGTTGTTATACGGAGTTGACGGTTCACCTGATGGAAAGGCAATGGTTGAGAATGGTCTAATGGAAGGAACAAGTGCTCAGTTTCCATATAATATTGGAAAAACTGCATGCGATGTTGCTTACCAATATCTCAGTGGCAAAGCAGTTGAACGAACTATAAAAGTTCCAGTTGATTTGATAACAACCGATAACCTAGCAGAGTACGATGTGACTAGTTGGCAATAAGGGGGAATGAAACTTGAAAGATAAGAGAATTTTAGGTATAAAATATGTCATGTTGTTCCTTAATGTATCTGCTGTGTTATACGTTGCATTTTTTATTTGGAAGGTAACCTTAAGGATGAGGCAATATTATATAGCAAGAGATTTCTTAGATACAGTAGATTCCATTCCAAGATCGCCTTTGTGGGTTTTGACATGGTCCATTGTGCTTGTTGTGGGGTTATTGATCACGTTCATACTTAGGGAATACGTATTTGGAGAAAATCAGAAAGTTGTATATGTATCTTTTGGGATAGATATGTTAATGATCGTTGTTTTGATGATGGTACAGAATTTTAACTATAATGGTTTAGTTTTCTGGATTGTTGCTAATCTAATCTTTTATACGAAGGGGCGAGGAAGGTACATATCTATGTTCCTAGCAGTTTTATGTTATGTGGTAACAGATTACCAATTGATTTCATTGAAGTATCCACTGTTTTCGTTAAAGGATTATTTTTCTTACTATCCCATGGAGACACAACAGTTTCTTCTTAGCATCTATAATTTATTAATTGCAAGTAATATTGTGATTTTTATTATCTTTTGTGTCATGGTTATTCAACAGCAGCGTGGTGTAATTGAGGAGGTCAACACCCTTTATTCGAAATTGCGAGGGGCCAATGAGCAGTTGCAGAAAGCCAATATGGATCTTCACGAATTAGCAGATGTGAAAGAAAAGATGGGACAGACAAAAGAGAGAAATAGGCTTGCAAGAGAGATTCATGATACATTAGGCCATACACTGACAGGTATATCCGCAGGTTTAGATGCCTGTATAGCTATCATAGATATAAATCATGAAAAGACAAAAGAACAATTACAGGTGTTGTCTAAGGTGACTAGAGAGGGGATTAAAGAAGTAAGAAGATCTGTTAATGAATTAAGACCAGATTCTTTAGAACGGTTGAATTTAGAACATGCAATTCTAGAGATGATTGATAACATGAAGACAATAACAACAGCGGATATACGATTTGAAAATGAGATTGGAAATTTAAGATTTGCTGAAGATGAAGAAAATACTATATTTAGAATCATTCAGGAGAGTATTACCAACTCCATACGACATGGAGAAGCAAAGTTGATTATAATAAAAGTCAGCAAAACGCAAGATGGAATTCACTTATACATAAAAGATGATGGTAAAGGTTGTATGCAGATGAAAAAAGGATTTGGAACGAAGCATATGATAGAGAGGGTTCATTTATTAAATGGAATCATTACATTTTCAGGAGAGGATGGATTTTCAGTAGAGGCTAAGATTCCAATCCGTTGGGGGGAACAGTATGATTAAAGTATTAATTGCAGATGATCAGGAATTAATTAGACAAAGCTTGGAGATTGTGTTAAATGCAAGAAAGAATCTAGAAGTAACAGATACTGTAGAAAATGGCTTGGAAGCAGTGCGAAGTGTGAGAAAGAATCCACCAGATGTAATCCTTATGGATGTTCGTATGCCTAAGATGGATGGAGTATCTTGTACACAAATTATTAAGGAAAATCATCCCGAAATTAAGATCATTATTTTAACTACATTTGATGATGACGAATATGTATATAATGCACTAAAGTATGGAGCCAGTGGTTACCTGTTAAAAGGTGTATCTATGGATGGATTAGTAGAGGCAATCGAAACGGTTCATAGTGGACAGGCTATGATTAATCCTGATATAGCTACAAAAGTGGTAAGGTTATTTTCCAAAATGGCACAGGCAGACTATACCATTCCTGTGGAATCTATAGGATTAAAGGAGATTACGAAAACAGAATGGAAAATCATCCGTGAGGTTGAAAAGGGTGCCTCTAATAAAGAGATTGCTAGCAATCTATATTTGTCTGAAGGAACGGTGCGTAATTATCTAAGTTCCATATTGAACAAATTGCAACTTAGAGATCGAACCCAATTGGCGATCTGGGCGGTGCAGTACCATGTAGGGGAAGAGGATCGATAGGTGGTGATGTGGTGAAAATGAATAAGTTTTTAGAATCAAAAGTTACATTAATATTTTTAGGAGTTTTTTGTTTGATACTACTCATAGCAATAACCATTTATCACAGTAATAAACCCACAATTCTAGAAGTAGGGATATTTGCTGGAAGCAATTGGGATGTAGCAAATGCAGATAGTTATTTAGTGATAGATAAAGTAGTAGCTCGCTTTGAAGAAGAACATCCAGGAGTAAAGGTTCAATATGTAAGCGGTATTCGCAAAGAGGATTATTCAGAATGGTATGCTCAAAAGTTATTAGAAGGAAAAGCACCAGATGTGGCAATGGTGCTGTCAGAGGATTTCAATCGTCTAGCTTTTCTTCATGTATTGGTAGACCTAGATGAGATGATGGACTCAGATCAGGACTTTGAAAGGGATCAATATTATTCCACAGCTATTGAGTCTGGCTTATATAAAGGTGACCAGTATGCCTTGCCTTATGAAGTGGTACCACAACTCATGTGCGTGAATCGAACACTTTTAGAGCAAGAAGGTTTTGATATGTCATCCATAGAATGGAGTTGGGATGAATTCTATGAGATCAGTAATCAGATAACCAGAGACACAGATGGAGATGATGTGATTGACCAGTTTGGAGTTTGTAACTACACATGGAAGGAAGCTGCTAATTCCAATGGCTCACATTTATTCAATGATGATGGAACCGTATCTTACATCGCAGATGAAACAGTCATGGAGGCCATTCGTTTTACCAGTCAGTTGTTGGATCTGAATCAGGAACAGACCGTGACTCAAGAAGATTTTAATGCAGGTAAAGTTGCATTTATGCCATTGTCCTATGCAGAATATAGAACCTATAAGAGATATCCTTATCGAATCAAGAAGTATTCTAATTTTAAATGGGATGTAACAACTCTTCCAGCAGGAAGTCAGGGTGATAACACATCGGAAGTGGAAAGTTTATTAATGGGAATAAGTTCATCCAGCAAGCAGAAAGATCTTGCCTGGGAGTTGCTAAAGCTGTTTACTTATGATGAAGAGATTCAATTGGAGATCTTTAATTCGTCTCAAGGTGCATCGGTATTAAAATCTGTGATCAATTCAAAGCAGTCACAAGAGATCCTCCAGGAAGACTTGGATGTTAATGAGAAATCCATCGATAGCGCTCTTCTAGGAACAATCATAGAGCAGGGAATTGTTATGCCAAAGTTCCAAAAATACGATGAGGCCATGGTATTCATTGATAGTGGTATACAATCGATCATAAATGAGAAAAAAGACATCAATAGCTCTATAAAAATATTACAAAGAGATATTAATAAATTCTTAATTCAATAATAAGGAAAAAGACATCACAACAGAGCATTTGTTCTACTGTAGATGTCTTTTTATTATATAGGAACTTTTTTATATGATAAAAAGACTCTGCTCTTCAAACATAGATTAACCATAATAAATGTTAGATAAAATATTACAAATGTCATAAAAGCTGATATTACAAATGTCATAAAAAGTAGTTACAAAATACAGGTGTGCAACAATACTTATCTTGTTAAACTGATATTAACTTAATAAATGCAATATCAGGAGGGTGAAAATGAAGAAAAAAATGATGAGTGTATTGTTGATGACCGCCATGGCTATCACCTTATTAGCAGGATGTAGCAACGGTGACAAAGAAACCCAAGGTAATGGCAATGAGACAACGAAAGAAGACGTAAAAGATTCTGTATCCATGAATGATAGTAAAGATGGAGAAAAAGTTGAGAAAAAAGAGGGGGGTTACAAATTCGGATATACATGTATGGATGGAACGAATCCGTTTTTCGTAACATTGGAAGCAACTATTAAAGAAGAAGTGGAAGCCAATGGTGATCAATTGATCTCTGTAGATCCAGCAAATGATGTAACACTGCAGATTCAGCAGATTGAAGATCTTATCGCTCAAGGAATTGATGCAATGTTTTTAAATCCTGCAGAAGCAGAAGGAATTCTTCCAGCATTAGATGCCTTAAAAGAGGCAGGAATCCCAATTATTAACTTTGATACAGAAGTTGTGGATATGAGTTACGTTGCATCTTATGTGGGATCCGATAACTACAACGCTGGTAAAGTTTGTGGAGAAGATTTAGTTGCGAAATACCCAGATGGTGGTAAAG
The DNA here is from genome assembly GCA_018715425.1 of Candidatus Merdenecus merdavium. Taxonomy (GTDB): domain Bacteria; phylum Bacillota; class Clostridia; order Lachnospirales; family Lachnospiraceae; genus Merdenecus; species Merdenecus merdavium. The sequence continues at coordinate 3,087 of DVLR01000133.1, read as the reverse complement.
TTATCGTTCTTGATTCTCCAACGATGAATTCAATCGTAGATAGAACAAAGGGATTTTTAGATGCCATTGAAGGACATAATTTCGAGATCGTAGCACAGCAGGATGCAAAGGGGAACCTTGAAACGGCTATGGGAGTTGCAGAAGATTTATTACAGGCAAACTCAGATGTTGTAGCAATCTTTGGTGGAAATGATCCTACTGCTTTAGGAGCTTTAGCCGCAGCCAATGCCGCAAACCTAACGGATTGTTTGATCTATGGAGTAGATGGTTCTCCTGATATTAAAGCAGAGATTGCAACGGGAACATCTCTGATTGAAGGTACTGGTGCACAGTCACCAATTAACATCGCAAAAGGTTCTGTTGAAGTTATGTACAAATACTTAGCAGGTGAGAATGTAGATGAAAGATACCCAATCGATACCTTTTTAATCAATTCAGAAAATATAGATGAATACGGTACAGATGGATGGCAATAATCTGCTGAGACCGAAGAAATAATATATATGTAGATGGGGAGGCTATTGCACAAGTAAACATCAAAGGGTGAATTTGTGCAGCGGCCTTTCTTAATTTTAGAAGAGCAGGTGATGACATGAGGAATGAAATATTATTGAACATGAAAAATATACATAAACAGTTTCCAGGTGTATATGCCTTAAAAGATGCACAATTGGAATTGAAGGCGGGAGAAGTGCATGCATTACTAGGAGAAAATGGTGCAGGTAAATCAACTTTAATTAAAATCCTAGGGGGTATTTATTCTCTGGATCAAGGAGAAATTCAAATCGAAGGAAAAGCCGTAGATATTCACAGCGTTGTCGCTGCACAGAAGAATGGAATTGCTATTATTCATCAGGAATTAGTACTGGTACCATATATGACTGTAGCGGAGAATATTTTTCTAGGTAGAGAGCCAAAAGTAGGTGGTTTTATTCATGTAGATAAGATGAATCAAGAAGCCCAGGAACTATTAGATACTTATGAGATGAACATCGCTGCCGATACCTTAATTAAGGATCTAACCATTGCTCAGCAGCAGATGGTTGAGATCGTAAAAGCCATATCTTTTCAGTCGAAGATATTAGTCATGGATGAACCAACATCCTCCATATCAGATAAGGAAGTGACGTTTCTCTTTGACACAATGAGATTATTACTGAAAAAAGGGGTAGGAATTATTTATATCTCCCATAAAATGAGTGAATTGGAAGATATCTGCGATCGTGTAACAGTGATGAGAGATGGTCAATATGTAGGAACAGAAGTGGTAAAAGAAACCAGTAAAGATCGCTTGATAGCCATGATGGTGGGCAGAAAACTTGAAAATTACTATACCAGAGATTATCAACCTCCTAAGGAAGTGATTCTTACGTGTGATAATATAGCCGATGGGAATATGGCAACAGGAGCTAGTTTTGAATTAAGGAAGGGCGAGATTCTTGGATTTGCAGGATTGGTTGGTGCAGGTAGAAGTGAAGTAATGAAATGTCTATTTGGATTAACAAAAAATTATACGGGAACGATTACGGTGGAAGGAAAAAAAGTAAAAATCACTTCCCCAAAGCAAGCCATGAAACATGGAATCGCTTTAGTTCCAGAAGACCGTAAGTTAGAGAGTTTATATAAAGTGCAAAGTGTTCGTTATAATACGACCATCGAAGTTTTAGATCAATTTATAAAGGGCATCTTCGTTAATCAACAAGTGGAAGAAGATATTACACAGAAGTATATTGATATGATGGCCACCAAGACTCCAAATCAAGAACAGGTTATTGGTAATTTATCAGGTGGAAATCAGCAGAAAGTAATCATCGGGCGTTGGCTGGCTACGAATCCAAAGATCCTGATTCTAGACGAACCAACTCGAGGTGTTGATGTAGGAGCAAAAGCAGAGATTTATTCCATAATGAATGATTTAGTTAAGCAAGGGATGTCTATTATTATGATATCTTCAGAACTACCTGAAATTATTAACATGAGCGATAGAGTCTGTGTTATGGCGGGGGGGAAAGTAAAAGGTTACCTGGATCATGAAGAAGTAACTCAGGAAAAAATCATGTATTTAGCTGCGGAATAATAAAGAGGAAATTAATCGAAAGAAAATAAGAATAAAAGAAAGGAACCACAGGGAGTTTTCCAATAAAAAGTGGAGATATCACATAATATTTTGATATTTGTGATAGAAATAGGTATGAATATGGGCACATCTAAGAATAGAAATGTTTCAAGAACTCAAAAAACAGTCAAAATATACGTTAAAGATAATTTAGGAATTATAGTGGCATTTATCGCGCTATGTCTCTTCTTATCCTTGAATCCATTAACCAGCCGTTCTTTTGCTACTTCCAAGAATGTCTTCAATGTTCTAAGACAGATTTCAACAAACTTATATTTAGCATGTGGTATGACCATGGTTATTATTCTTGGAGGAATTGATTTATCTGTTGGATCAGTAATTGCATTAGCAGGTTGTATTTCAGCAGGTATGGTATCCCGTTATAATTTGCCAATTCCAGTTGCTATTATAACAGGGATCATGGTTGGTATGATGGTTGGTATGTTTAATGGAATATTCATCTGCAAGACAACCATTCCTCCATTCATTGTAACTTTAGCTACCATGAATATTGCCAAGGGATTGGCTTATGTATATACTGGTGGGTCACCAGTACGTGTAGTAACGAAGGAATGGCAGTTTATTGGAGCAGGTTATATTGGACCATTTCCGACTCCAGTAGTCATTTTATTAATGGTATTAATCATCACCACTATTATTATGAATAAGACAAAGATGGGACGTCACATCTATGCAGTGGGAGGGAATTCACAGGCAGCAGAATTCTCAGGGATTTCAGTTGCCAAAGTGAAATTCTTTGTACATACATTTTCTGGTGTTATGGCAGGTTTAGCAGGTGTTGTTTTAGCTTCGCGTATGTATTCAGGGCAGCCTACAGCTGGTGATGGAGCGGAAATGGATGCTATTGCAGCGGTCGTAGTAGGTGGAACCTCCATGGCAGGTGGAAGCGGTAAAATTGGTGGAACCATCATTGGTGCTTTGATTATCGGTGTACTTAATAATGGATTAAA
>DVLR01000132.1 GCA_018715425.1 Candidatus Merdenecus merdavium | reverse complement strand
AAAACCTTTTTGATGTCTTCATCATGATGATAGATCTCTTCTGGATTGTATCCTCCATGGTTTTCAAAGTGAATCACTTCATCAGAACTAAGTCCGAAAATAAAGCCATTTTCTTCTCCAACTTCCTCCATAATCTCTACATTTGCCCCATCCATGGTTCCAAGGGTCAAAGCTCCATTTAACATAAATTTCATATTGCCAGTTCCAGAGGCTTCTTTACTAGCTGTAGAAATCTGTTCGCTTACGTCTGCAGCCGCAAAAATAAGCTCAGCGTTAGACACACAATAGTTTTCGATAAAAACCACTTTGATTTTATCTTGGATACTCTTATCGTTGTTTACCACCTCTGCAACAGCTGTAATTAGCTTAATTGTGAGTTTTGCCACTCCATAACCAGCAGCTGCCTTTGCTCCAAAGATAAATGTCCTTGGATAAAACTCCATTTGAGGATTTTCTTTCAATTGATTGTACAAATACACCACGTGAAGGATATTTAACAGCTGACGCTTATATTCATGAAGACGCTTCACTTGAACATCAAAAATAGAATTTGGATCTACATCAATGTTATTATGTTCTTTGATGTATTTTGCAAGGCGAATTTTATTTTTATACTTAATGTCCATAAATTCTTTTCTTGCTTTTTTATCTTCTGCTAAAGGTTTTAAATTGGCAATTTGCTCTAAGTCTGTAATCCAACCTTCACCTATATGACTGGTTATCCAGTTGGCAAGAAGTGGATTTCCGTGTAATAGAAATCTTCTTTGGGTGATACCATTGGTTTTATTATTGAACTTTTGTGGCGTAAACTCATAGAAATCCTTCAATTCTTCTTTCTTTAAGATCTCTGTATGAAGTCTAGCAACACCATTTACGGAAAAACTTCCAACAATAGCCAGATAAGCCATCCTTACTTGACCATTATATAAAATAGCCATCTTAGCAATTTTCTCCTCGCTATATGGATATTTCTGTTGAATCTCTAAAATAAACCTTCTATTAATTTCATCTACAATTTGATAAATTCTTGGCAATAATCTTGAAAATAGATCAATTGGCCACTTTTCCAAAGCCTCTGCCATAATGGTATGGTTTGTATAAGCACAGCATTTGGTGGTAACCTCCCAAGCTTCATCCCAATCAAGTCCGTTTTCGTCCATTAAAATACGCATAAGCTCTGGTACCGTTACCGTTGGGTGGGTATCATTCAATTGGAATACCACCTTTTCATATAACTTTCTAACATCTCCATGTTTCTTTTTATACTTAGAAACAGCTTCTTGAATACTTGCAGAGATAAAGAAGTATTGCTGTTTTAACCTTAGCTCTTTTCCAGCGTAGTGGTTATCATTTGGATATAAGACTTCTACGATATTTCTTGCTAAGTTTTGTTGCTCTACTGCCTTTTGGTAGTCTCCCTTATCAAAGGAATCAAGCTCAAAGCTATTCATCGCTTCTGCATCCCAAATACGAAGAGTATTTACAATACCATTTCCATACCCCACAATGGGGATATCATAAGGTACTGCTAAAACCCCTTGGTATCCTTCGTGGATAAACTCATTTTTCTTTAATTCTTCGTTATACTGAATTCTGACGTATCCGCCAAACCTCACTTCTTTTGAATACTCCTTACGAGGAAGTTCAAAAGGATTTCCATTTTCTAACCAGTTATCGGGTACTTCTACCTGATAACCATCTTTTATTTTCTGTTTAAACATTCCATAACGGTAACGAATACCACATCCATAAGCACTATATCCTAAAGTGGCCAACGAGTCTAAGAAGCATGCTGCCAATCTTCCTAGTCCTCCATTTCCAAGAGCCGCATCTGGCTCCTGGTCTTCAATAGCATTTAAATCAAATCCTAATTCCTCAAGGGCTTCTGCTACCTGATGATAAGAAGTTAAGTTGATCAAGTTATTACCAAGTGCTCTTCCCATTAGAAATTCCATAGAAAGATAATACACGGTCTTTACATCTTTCTCATCATACCTTTTCTGAGTTTCAATCCAGTTATCGATGATATGATCTTTTACTGCATAAGATACCCCTTGGTATATCTGTTGCTTATTTGCCTTATCTATAGTTGTTCTATATAATGCTTTGACGTTATTCTTTACTTCTTGAATAAATGCTTCTTTATCAAATTTTTCTACCATCCTAATCTTCCTTTCAGGTTTATTGAGAGAGGAAACGAGTACTGCAAAAACATATCTATTACTGTTTCTCCACTCCTAGCATAACGGTTTCTCCATTAATATTCCATTCCTTTGCATACCCTTTTGTCTCGTCTAAGATGATATTTAATGCAAGAACTTCTGACTGTATCTCTTCTTTAAATTTTGTAAAGATTTCAGAGGCTTTCTCATTGTTTGCACAAGTTACAATAATCTTATCCATTACTTCAAATCCAGCTTCTTTTCTCATGGTCTGAATCTTACTGATTAATTCTCTTACAAACCCTTCTTCGATTAACTCTTTGCTTAAGTTTACATCTAATACTACGGTAATGTCATTATCATTTTCAGATACGTAACCATCTTTTTGAGCAGTATCGATAAGCAAATCTTCCGTTAATAAGTTTACAGCTTCTCCGTCTAAATCAAGATCCAAACTTCCTTTTTCCTTGATTTCATCCATAGCTACATTACCATCTAACTGGGATAAAGCTTTGCGAATAGCATTGAGCTGTTTACCAAATTTAGGTCCTACCGTTTTTAATTGTGGTTTAAATGCGTAGGTTGTAAAGTCCCTTACATCATCTGTAAAGGTAACGTTCTTTACATTTAACTCTTCTTGAATAATATCTATATAGAATTGATCTAAGGTAAAGTCTGATTTAATAAACATATTGGCAATTGGTTGCCTGTTCTTTACATTGGCTGTATTCCTACAAGCACGACCCATCACAACCACTTTTAACACTTGATCCATACTAGTTTCCAGCTCTTTGTTGATCATTGACTCATGAACTTCTGGGAAGTCACATAGATGAATGCTCTCTGGTGCATCTTTATCTACCTTTTTCACTAAGTTTTGGTAAATATCCTCAGTGATAAATGGTACCATTGGTGCTGCTGCCTTACAAACGGTCACTAATGCTTCATAAAGAGTCATATAAGCATTGATTTTATCTTGCTCCATTCCTTTTGCCCAGAATCGTTCACGGCTTCTTCTTACGTACCAGTTACTCATATCATCCACAAACTGTTGTAATGCTCTTGCAGTCTCTGGAATTTTGTAGTTGGAAAGATTGGTATCTACCTCTTTTACCATGGTATTCAACTTTGATAACAACCACTGATCCATAACAGGAAGTTTCTCGTAGTCTAATTCATACTTGGTAGGATCAAATTCATCAATATTTGCATAAAGTACAAAGAAGGCATACGTATTCCATAAAGTACCCATGAATTTTCTCTGACCTTCCATAACTGCTTTACCATGGAATCGATTTGGTAACCATGGCGCACTATTAATATAGAAGTACCAGCGAATTGCATCTGCTCCATAAGTTTCTAATGCATCAAATGGATCTACGGCATTTCCTTTTGACTTAGACATTTTCTGACCATTTTCGTCTTGAACGTGACCTAAAACAATAACATTTTTATATGGTGCTTCATTAAAGATCAAGGTTGAAATTGCTAATAAAGAGTAAAACCATCCTCTCGTCTGATCCACAGCTTCTGAAATAAAATCTGCAGGGAATTGTTGCTCAAAGAGATCTTTATTTTCAAATGGGTAGTGATGTTGTGCAAATGGCATTGCTCCTGAATCAAACCAACAGTCGATAACCTCTGGCACGCGATGCATTTCTTTACCACATTTTTCACATGGAAAAGTAACATCATCGATATACGGTCTATGGAGTTCAATATCATCTGGGCAATTACTTGATAAGTTCTTAAGCTCTTCAATGCTACCAATAGAATGCTGATGCCCACATTGGCATTCCCAAATATTTAAAGGCGTTCCCCAGTATCTATCACGGCTAATACCCCAGTCCTGAACGTTTTCGATCCAATCACCAAAACGACCTTTTCCTATACTTTCTGGAATCCAATGAATGGTATTATTATTTCTGATTAAGTCGTCTTTCACTGCAGTCATCTTAATAAACCAAGATTCTCTAGCATAGTAAATCAGTGGTGTATCACATCTCCAACAGTGTGGATAACTATGCTCAAAGTTAGGAGCTGCAAATAATAATCCCCTAGATTCTAAATCCTGTAATATTAATGGATCTGCATCTTTACAAAAGGTTCCTGCCCAAGGGGTTTCTTTTACCATTTCTCCTTTACTATCTACAAGTTGTAAGAAAGGTAGATCGTATTTTTTTCCTACTTGAGAGTCATCTTCACCAAATGCAGGTGCAATATGAACGACTCCAGTACCATCTGTTAGAGTAACGTAGTCAGCACAAGTCATGTAGTATCCTTTTTTACCCTTTAAATCCACTCCGTCAAAAGCAAAAAGTGGTTCATATTCTTTATATTCTAAATCTTTTCCGATGTAAGTTTCTAATACTTTAAACATGCCATCAAAAGTCTTTTCACACAATGCCTCTGCCAGATAATAAATATGCCCATCAGCTTCCACTTTTACATACGTCTCCTTAGGATTCACACATAGAGCAACGTTTGAAGGCAAGGTCCATGGTGTTGTGGTCCATGCTAAGATATATGCATCTTCATCTTTTGCTTTGAACCGTACAATTGCTGATTTTTCTTTTACGTCTTTGTATCCTTGAGAAACTTCGTGGGTAGATAATGGTGTACCACATCTTGGACAGTAAGGTACAATTTTGTGTCCTTTATATAAGAGACCCTTCTCCCATATGGTCTTCAATGCCCACCACTCTGATTCAATAAAGTTATTTTCATAGGTAACATAAGGATGTTCCATGTCAGCCCAAAATCCAACGGTTTTTGAAAAATCCTCCCACATACCTTTGTATTTCCAAACACTATCCTTACAATGACCGATAAATGGTTCTAAACCGTATTCTTCAATTTGTTCTTTACCATCAAGGCCAAGCATTTTTTCCACTTCAAGTTCCACAGGCAATCCGTGAGTATCCCATCCAGCTTTACGCGGTACCATTTTGCCTTTCATGGTTTGATATCTTGGAATCATATCTTTAATAACGCGAGTCAATACGTGACCAATATGTGGCTTACCGTTAGCTGTTGGAGGCCCATCATAAAACGTATATGTTTCCCCTTCTTTTTTTATGTCCATACTCTTCTTAAAAATCTGTTGATCTTCCCAGAATTTTTCTACTTTTTTTTCTCGTTCAACAAAATTGAGATTGGTTGATACTTTGTCGTACATCAGTATTCCTCCTTAAAATATCGTACTTTTCCATCTAATTGAATGAATATATGCGTAAATCTAAAAAGACTCTCATCCTGTAAAAGGACGAGAGTCTAAACTATTCGTGACCACCTATTACACATACTATCATACGTGTTCCCTTTAACGCTGGAAAGGCGCCGGTTACCTACTTCATTCATACCTTAATTTCAGTCCGGAACTCAGAAGTGATTTTCAATTATATATACTTGTATTGGACTTTCACCATCTCCAACTCGCTAAAAGCTTCTATAATAATTTACTGTCTTCGTCACTGTTTCTATATAACTATGGAATCTCGTAGAATCTTCCATATATGCCAATATTATAAGACTTTCCAATTGTAATGTCAAGGCTGGGAAGCCTTGTACTTAAATCTCCTTTAACCCATTGGTTACTTCATCAAAGGTTGGCATCCCTCCTTGAGCGCCAAACTTTTCTGTAGAAAGGCTAGCTGCTGTATTTGCAAATCTAAGAGCCTCTTCCATGGTCACTCCTCTTGATTTTATAAATGCAAAAGCTCCGTTTAAAGTATCACCTGCACCAGTGGTATCTACAACCTTAGCAGGGCGAACTGGCACAGTTAGTATTTCTCCTGATTTTAAGCACGTCGTCACACCCTTGGCTCCTAGGGTGATAATTAACTTTTCTGGATATTTTTTCAGCATCTCTTCTCTACTTTGATCACCAAAAATGATCTTTGCCTCATGCTCATTTGGCGTAATATAAGTAGCTTTTTCGATCATCTCCAAATCCAGTGGAAATGCTGGTGCTGGATTTAAGATAACATCGATTTGATTTTGGTAACAAAACTCCATGACTTTTTTTACTGTAGTGAGTGGAATCTCGTGCTGAAGTACAACCATGTCATAGTCTAGTAACTCTTTTGAAATTTCTTCAACATAATCTTCATCCACCTTATGATTGGCACCTGCCACAACGATAATGGTATTATCATTTTCAGCTACGGTGATGGATGCAATCCCTGTGGGAACGCCCTGGCAAACTTTAATAAATTGCGTATTAACGCCTTGCTCTTTTAAATTTTCCAGAAGCTGAGCCCCTGCACCATCTGCCCCCACACAGCCAAACATGGTAACA
>DVLR01000131.1 GCA_018715425.1 Candidatus Merdenecus merdavium | reverse complement strand
AAGCTTACGTATGGGCCAGTGATAGTAAAGAGCGTTTAGTGAAAAAAGAAGTGACTTTAGGTGAATTAGACGAAAGTTTAATGCAGTATGAGATTTTAGAGGGATTGGAGTTGCAAGATCAACTTGCATTTCCAGAGGAGCATTTAAAAGAAGGGATGAAAACCACCACGGATATAACAGAGGTGATGAACCCTGAAGATGGCATGATACAAGAAGGCGGAATGATCGATGAAGGTGGTATGATACAAGAAGGCGGAATGATTGAAGAAGATGGTATGATACCAGAAGACGGAATTATTGGAGCCGAAGATGAAATGATGGAAGGCGGACAAATCATTGAAGGTGAAGAAGGAATGATGATGCCTGAAAGTAGTGGATCCATAGATTTTCATACGGAAACCATAGAAGGAGAAATGAAAGGAGAGGAAGCTTCCCAACCGGAGGTGGCAAGATGATTCTTGAATTACGAGATATATTTAAAGATTACCATCAAGGGAAAATGGTTGTTCCTGTTCTAAAGAATATTAATTTTACTGTTGCAGAAGGGGAATACGTGGCAATTATGGGTCCGTCTGGATCAGGAAAAACCACTCTGATGAATTTAATTGGCTGTTTGGATAAGCCGACTAAGGGAAGTTTTATGTTAGACGGAGAAGATATTTTAAATTGTAAAGATGCTAAAATGTCAGATATCCGATTAGCAAAGATTGGTTTTGTATTTCAAAGTTTTAACTTGATGCCAAGACAATCAGCTCTTGAAAATGTCATGTTGCCTTTAGCTTATGCTAAAATACCACGTAAACAACGCAAGGAACTTGCTAAGGCCGCTTTAGAACGTGTGGGCTTAGAAGATCGTATGAACTTTAACCCTACTCAGTTATCAGGGGGACAAAGACAAAGAGTTGCTATTGCTAGGGCCATAGTGAATCATCCAAAGATTTTATTAGCCGATGAGCCAACGGGAGCCTTGGATACGAAATCGGGTAAACAAGTGATGGAGTTATTTCAAAAGTTAAATCATGAAGGGGTAACTGTCATTATGATTACCCATGATCCAGAAATAGCATCTTATGCAAAGAGAAAGATATTAATCCGTGATGGGGAAATTACCGATCCAAGTAAGAAGGGAGCAGAGGAATAAAATGAAGAAATTAATAATTGTCTTATGTTCTATCTGTGGAGTGGGTATCATCGGTGTAGGGATTTATGGTTTCATGGGAGTAAAAGCTGATAAGGTAGAAGTAGGAGTGTATCCTGTTACTTCAATTACTACCATACCTTACGATGAGGGAGAAAGTCTCTATGGCAATATATCCACAGATGTAAATCAAGAAGTTCGTTTATCCCAGGATCAGATTGTGGAGGAGGTCTACGTATCAGAAGGGGATACTGTAGAAGTAGGAGATGAATTATTAAAGACCGATATGACTTTAGTAGGCATTGATCTTGAACTGGAAAACTTAACGTTGGAAGGGTTAAATTTAAGACTAAAATTAGCTCAAAGTGAATTGGAAAAATTAAAAAAGGAAGTCCCTATTAGTACTGCACAAAATCGAATCATAATGAAGGATATGGTGTTAACAGCTGCCAAGGTGAAGGATGAAAGGATAGATGAACCAGAAACGCCGTCATCAGAAACACCGTCACCAGAAACACCAGAGCCAGAAACGCCATCATCAGAAACACCAGAGCCAGAAACACCAGAGCCAGAAACACCAGACCCAGACCCAGAGCCAGAGATAGAGAATCCTCTTGCATTAGAGGAACTGAATTTTACATCAAAGCCCTATAAAGGGGACGGAACAGCGGAAAATCCTTATACATTCCTAGTAAAGGAAGGTAGTCTCATAAAAGGAGAATTCTTCAATGGGATGAAAGGACTGGACTTAACTGGTAAGGTACAACAAAAGGAACCTGCTTATTTCTATATAGAAATAAGAGAAGGAAATACTGTAACTGGTAATTTGATATCTGCTTGGTGGAAGCGAGCAATTTCATTACCAAGCTTTGATCCAGAAGTTTTATGGCACATTGAAAATGAAACGATTCTTACATATGATGGAGTAGAAGATGACCAAACTTTAGAGAAACTAGATGATGATATGGTGATTGATATCGGTGATGATGGAGGCTTCGTCATACCAGAAGGTTATACGAAAGAAGAATTAGACCAATTAAAAAGAGAAAAAACAGCGCAAATTAGAGATTTAGAGCTTAGTGTGAAAGAATCCAACTTAAAAATTGATAAGATCGAAAAAAAATTAGGTGGTCAAGTTGTTAAAAGTACCATCAAAGGCGTTGTGGAAAAGGTTGGAGACAAAGAAATAGGAGCAGATCCAGACGGAAGTCCTTTCTTAATCGTAACCAACGAAGAAGGATTTTACGTTACTGGAGCTATTAGCGAATTACAACTGGATAATATCACTGTTGGACAGGTCTTAGAAGGTACAGCTTTTGAGAGTGGATCCATGTTTCAGGCAGAAATAAGAGAAATTTCAGAATATCCAACAGATAGTAACTTTTATGGCGGATATAATCCTAATGCTTCTTATTATCCATTTATTGCCTACATACAAGGCGGCGGTGATCATTTAAAAAATTATGAGTCGGCAAACTTAATGGTAAATGGAGGAAGTGATCCAGTGGTAACCAATGGACTTTATATTATGAAGGCTTTTGTACGTAGCGAAGGCAATAAAAGCTATGCCTTTGTTGCAGATAAAGACAATAGATTAAAGAAACAGTATGTGACTACAGGAAAAACCCTATGGGGATCTTATATTGAGATAAAAGAGGGAATCACAGAGGAAGATCGTCTTGCTTTTCCTTATGGTAAGAATGTAAAAGAAAAAACAAGAGTCAGAGATAGTTCTATTGACGAATTATATGGCGGTATATAAGAAAGGAGAAGAACCATGTTAGAGAATATTGTTTTATCAATACAAGGCATATGGTCTCATAAGATGCGATCCTTTCTTACCATGCTAGGGATTATTATTGGAATTGCCTCTATTATTTCCATTGTTTCCACCATTAAGGGAACCAATGAACAAATAAAAAAGAATTTAATAGGATCTGGAAACAATGCTGTTAATATCACTTTATATGAAGATGAGGGAGAGTTTAATGCAGATTATGGATCCGATTATTCGAATATATCTACAGTTAGCGAAGAGCTATTAGAAGAAATGAGAAATGTTGAAGGTGTGGAAAGTGTCGCTACCTATGTAAAAAGATATTATGCCGACAGAACCTTTTATGGTGATAGCGAAGTCAATGCTCAGATGTACGGAATTGACAACAGCTATTTTAAGACGGCAGGATATCAAATTATTCAAGGAAGAGGATTTGTAGAAAGTGATTTTAAAGATTTTCATAAAGTTATTATTTTAGACAAAGAAACTTCAGATAGTATTTTTACAGATCGTAGTCCCATAGGTGAAACCATTGAGATAAAAGGAGAACCATTTATCGTAATCGGTGTTGTGGATGAAATAGAAAAATTTGAACCAGTCATTCAATCTTTAGATGATTACCTTATGTTTGAAGAAAATAGTTCGGGAATTATATTTATGCCAGATACTTCATGGCCAATTGCTTACTCTTTTGATGAGCCACAGCACGTATTATTAAAAACATCCAATACAGATGTAATGAGTACTGCAGGTAAGAA
>DVLR01000130.1 GCA_018715425.1 Candidatus Merdenecus merdavium | reverse complement strand
GGTATCAAATATGCTGATGAAGTTATTAGACGTAAAGTTGGTAAGACTGGTAAGAAATAATTAAGGAGAGTGTGAAAATGGTTAATAAAAAATCAAGAACAGAAGTTCGTTTAAATAAACACAGAAAACTTCGTAATCGTTTCAGCGGAACAGCTGATAGACCACGTTTAGCAGTGTTTAGAAGTAATAATCATATGTATGCTCAAATTATTGACGATACAGTTGGAAATACTTTAGTTGCAGCATCTACACTTGAAAAAGATGTAAAAGCTGAATTAGAAAAAACCAATAACGTTGATGCAGCAGCATATTTAGGTAAAGTCATTGCTAAAAAGGCAATAGATAAAGGTATCACTACAGTTGTCTTTGATAGAGGCGGCTTTATATATCAAGGTAAAGTTCAAGCGTTAGCAGATGCGGCTAGAGAAGCTGGACTACAATTCTAGTAGAGGAGGAAGAAAACACATGAAACATACTATCATTGATGCTAGCGGCTTAGAACTTAATGATAAAGTCGTATCAATCAAACGTGTAACAAAAGTTGTTAAAGGTGGTCGTAACTTCCGCTTTACAGCTTTAGTAGTTGTAGGAGATGGCAACGGTCATGTTGGTGTTGGGCTTGGTAAGGCTACAGAAATTCCTGAAGCAATCCGTAAAGGTAAAGAAGACGCAGCTAAAAAGCTAATCAAAATTACTATGGACGAGAACAACAGTATCTACCATGATTACTCTGGAAAATTTGGAGGAGCATCTGTTCTTCTTAAGAGAGCGCCAGAAGGTACAGGAGTTATTGCTGGAGGTCCAGCACGTAGCGTACTTGAACTTGCAGGAATCAGAAACATCCGTACAAAGTCATTAGGCTCAAATAACAAGCAAAACGTAGTTCTTGCTACAGTTGAAGCGTTGAAACAATTAAAGACTCCAGAAGAAGTTGCAAGACTTCGCGGAAAATCTGTTGAAGAGATTCTAGCATAAGGAGGATACGAAAATGGCAGATAAATTAAAAATCACATTGGTGAAATCCACAATTGGTTCCATTCCTAAGCATAGAGCAACCATTGCTGCTTTAGGGCTTAAGAAGCTAAATAAATCAGTTGAAATGCCAGATAACGCTGCAGTTAGAGGCATGATTCACCAGGTTAAACATTTAGTAAAAGTAGAAGAGATTTAATGAATTAAGACAAGGAGGTGCAAGGATGGATTTATCGAATTTACAGCCTGCAGAAGGTTCTAAACACAGCAATAATTTCAGAAAAGGACGCGGTCATGCGTCTGGAAACGGAAAAACTGCTGGACGTGGACACAAAGGTCAGAAGGCTCGTTCAGGCGGCGGAACCAGAGTTGGTTTTGAAGGTGGACAGATGCCTCTATACAGACGTATTCCTAAAAGAGGTTTCACGAATAGAAATACATTAAGAATTGTAGCTGTTAATCTTGATGTTCTTGAAAGATTTGAAGATGGATCTGAAGTGACTTTAGAAACATTAGTTGAATCAGGAGTCATTAAGAATCCTAGAGATGGCGTTAAAATTCTTGGAAATGGAGAATTAACTAAGAAGCTAACAGTTAAAGTGAACGCATTCAGCGAAGGCGCAAAAACTAAAATAGAAGCTCTTGGTGGAAAAGCTGAGGTGATTTAATGCTTAAGACACTGCGAAATGCATTGAAAATTGAGGAGTTACGTGGAAAAATTTTCTATAGTTTTTTGATGCTAATTGTTGTGCGTTTAGGTGCAAGTATACCCGTACCTGGTGTAAATATTGATGTATTCGGTGACATATTTGCACAAACAGGGGGAGCACTAAGTATGTTTAGTGCTTTCACTGGTGGTAACTTTGAGCAACTGTCTATTTTTGCATTAGGTGTTTCACCTTATATTACATCTTCTATTATCGTTCAGCTTCTTACTATAGCCATTCCTAAATTGGAAGAGTTGCAAAAAGAAGGAGAAGAT
This sequence comes from Candidatus Merdenecus merdavium, assembly GCA_018715425.1. Taxonomy (GTDB): domain Bacteria; phylum Bacillota; class Clostridia; order Lachnospirales; family Lachnospiraceae; genus Merdenecus; species Merdenecus merdavium. Next base: position 12,102 of record DVLR01000130.1, on the reverse strand, counting down.
GGTAGAAAGAAAATTGCTGAAATCACAAGATATGTAACCATTGCCTTGGCTCTCGTAGAGTCTACAGCAATGTCTATCGGTTTCGGTAACAGAGGATTCTTTTTAGAAGGAAACTTTAATTTTGCTGGTATTACGATCGCTGTCGTTTCTTTAACAGCAGGATCAGCCTTCCTTATGTGGGTTGGTGAGAGAATTACAGAAAAAGGCGTTGGTAACGGTATTTCAATTATTTTGATGATAAATATCTTATCAAGGATTCCTTCAGAAGTGGTAGCTCTTTACAACCAATTTGTAAAAGGCAAAGCGATCCACATGGCAATTTTAGCTTTGGTGATCATTATATTAGTAATATTACTGACTGTGGTATTTGTACTACTTCTTAATGATGGACAACGTAAAATCCCAGTGCAGTATGCTAAAAAGATGCAAGGTAGAAAAATGGTAGGTGGTCAATCCACTCATATTCCTTTAAAGGTAAACACAGCAGGTGTTATCCCAATCATCTTCGCATCATCTCTTATGTCTTTCCCAACAGTGATCGCATCATTTGCAGGTAAGGGCAACGGAACAGGTGTTGGAGCTACGATTTTAAAGATGTTAAATCAGCAGAATTGGTTTAATTATAAAGATCCATTATCATCTGTAGGAGTGATTATCTACATCATCTTAGTTGTATTTTTTGCTTATTTTTACACTTCAATTACATTTAATCCAATTGAAGTTGCTGATAATATGAAGAAGCAAGGTGGTTTTATTCCAGGTATCCGTCCAGGTAAACCAACCACTGAGTATTTGACTAAGATTTTGAATTATTTAATATTTATGGGAGCAGTAGGACTTTTATTTGTTGCATTTATCCCTATGTTCTTTAATGGAATGTTTGGAGCATCTGTTTCTTTTGGTGGAACATCCCTTATCATTGTAGTAGGGGTTATACTAGAAACTTTGAAGCAGATTGAATCACAGATGCTAGTACGTAACTACAGAGGCTTTCTAAATGATTAAAAGTGTACTGTTAAACCATTGTAGAAAAGAGCACAGTGTGCTCTGTTTTACAGTGGTTTGGTAGTGCACTAAAATGCTATCCCCCGAAATATCAGGAAGGGGTCTTGCAAACCCCATACGAATCCTACTTATGGATTTTGCAAGACCTCTGAAAATATTAGGACAATGTGAAATTAAAAATTTTTGTAACGATTGGAATCGTAGTTTCCATTTTCATTCTAAATAGTTACTAATTTACTAAGGTAAAAAGGAGAGGGAATATATGAAGATAATAATGTTAGGTGCACCTGGTGCAGGAAAAGGCACGCAAGCAAAACAGATTGCAGACAAATATAATATTCCTCATATATCTACTGGAGACATCTTTAGAGCCAATATGAAAGCTGGAACAGAGCTTGGTAAAAAAGCCAAGGGCTACATTGACCATGGATTGTTAGTACCAGATGAATTAACTGTAGATCTTGTCATTGACCGTGTGGCAGAGAATGATTGCCTAAATGGTTACGTATTAGATGGCTTTCCAAGAACGATACCTCAAGCAGAGTGCCTTGATCAGGCACTTAGTCTTAAAGGGGAAAAGATAGATTATGCAATTAATATAGAAGTTCCAGACGAAGATATTGTGAATCGTATGTCTGGACGCAGAGCCTGCCCATCCTGTGGGGCAACTTATCATATTGTACATATCCCAACAAAAGTGGAAGGAGTTTGCAATAGATGTGGTTCTAAACTTGTTTTAAGAGACGATGATAAACCGGAAACTGTTAAAAGACGTCTAGATGTTTACCATAAACAGACCAAGCCTCTGATTGATTATTATGAAAATAAGAAGGTGTTAATGGTCGTTGATGGAACACAGGATATGGAACGTGTGTTTAACACTATTGTAAAGATTTTAGGAGCATGATAGAATGTCAGTAACAATTAAATCTACAAGAGAAATCGAACTAATGAGAGAATCAGGAAGACTATTAACGATCGTTCATGAAGAATTAGGTAAAGCCATTAAACCAGGGATTACAACCTTTGAAATCAATCGATTAGCAGAAGAAATGATCCGCAGCTTTGGCTGTGAGCCAAACTTTTTAAACTACAACGGTTTTCCTGCTTCTATATGTGCATCAGTAAATGATGAGGTCGTACATGGTATCCCTTCAAAGAAACGCATATTAAAAGAAGGTGATATTATTAGTATAGATACTGGGATGATTTATAAAGGATATCATTCTGATGCAGCCAGAACTCACGCAGTTGGAGAAATCAGTAAAGAAGCGAGACAATTAATTGAGGTGACTAAGCAAAGCTTTTTCGAAGGTATAAAATACGCAAAAGAAGGTAATCATCTATATGATATATCTGCAGCCATTGGTAAGTATGCCGAGAGTTTCGGCTACGGCGTTGTAAGAGATTTGGTAGGTCATGGTATCGGAACTGCTATGCATGAAGATCCACAGATTCCAAATTTTGCTCAAAAAAGAAGAGGTGTAAGACTTCAGGCTGGTATGACTTTAGCTATTGAGCCAATGATTAATATTGGACGACCAGAAGTTGCCTGGTTAGATGATGATTGGACTGTAGTCACAGAAGATGGAACTTTATCAGCCCATTATGAAAATACCATATTAATTACAGAGGGAGAACCAGAAATATTGACATTAAGTAAATAAATGGAGAGTCCCATTCACCTATGTTTAAAAAGTTGGGAGAGCCTATATGACCGAGATACAGGTTGGAATGTTAGCTAAATCCATAGCAGGCAGAGACAAAGACAGTATTTATGTTATAATTAAAATGGATACGGAATACGTATATTTAGTAGATGGTAAATATAAGTTACTAGATAAGCCTAAAAAGAAAAAGAAAAAACATATACAGATCATTCACTCTATACCAAAGAATTACCTTTCCTTAAAAAAGGAAGGAAAGGTAATTCAGGATGAACATATTAAAAGAATGATTCATTTATATAGAAACCGTTAACGATAAAGTCCCTATTGTTTTTAGAGGGATGAATAGGAAAGATTCTCTTTAGGATGATGAAGGGAAAGAAAAATAGAAAGAGTTTAGGAGGATTTTATGTCAAAAGCTGACGTTATTGAGGTAGAAGGCATTGTATTAGAAAAGTTACCAAATGCAATGTTTCGAGTGGAATTAGAAAATAAGCATGTGGTGCTAGCTCATATCAGTGGTAAATTAAGAATGAATTTTATTAGAATTTTGCCTGGGGATAAAGTAACCATCGAATTATCACCTTATGATTTAACAAAAGGAAGAATTATTTGGAGAGATAAATAAGAACGTAAACGTTCTTTTTTATAAAAGTTTTACTTGCATTTGATAATTGAAAATGTTATAATGAGAAACGAACTTTTTGTGGAAGGAGGATTTACTGTGAAGGTTAGATCATCAGTTAAACCTATTTGCGAAAAATGCAAAATAATTAGAAGAAAAGGAAGCGTCAGAGTAATCTGTGAAAATCCTAGACACAAACAAAGACAAGGCTAATAATAGGCTTGTTTCTTGTTGTTGATTACCAATATTATATGTAATCAACTTTAATGTGTAAACATGCGGCTGAAGTATGAACCACCAGGAGGTGTTGTTTATACTATGACAATAATAGATGTGATGAAAATTTACACGTATTATTGCTTTTAATACCGAGAATCAGAGTATCGGATAGACTACGTTACAATATCAATATGCGTAGTTGGGTAATATTATAGGTCATTGCACAAATAAGTGTTATAATAGTGCCCCAATTAGAGGAACAATAAAATTAAAAAGTCGGCGCACACATTTCAGGCACCGTATATTTATGGTGAGCTGCGCAAAGACGATGGAAATCAGGAAAATGGAGGAATAACACATGGCTCGTATTGCTGGTGTAGATTTACCGAGAGAAAAACGTGTAGAAATTGGTTTAACTTATATTTATGGAATTGGAAGAGCAAGCTCTAACCGTATCTTAAAAGATGCTAATGTAAATCCAGACACACGTGTAAGAGATTTAACAGACGAAGAAGTTGGTAGAATTCGTGAAGTCATTGATGAATCCCAAATGGTGGAAGGTGACTTAAGAAGAGAGATCGCTCTTAATATTAAGAGATTACAAGAAATCGGATGCTATAGAGGTATCCGTCATAGAAAAGGACTTCCAGTTCGTGGTCAGAAAACCAAGACAAATGCTAGAACAAGAAAAGGTCCTAAGAGAACTGTTGCAAATAAGAAGAAATAATAATAGAAAGAACCCATAAGGGAGGTTAGTTTAAAATGGCTCAAAAAGTTACAAAGAGAGTGACAAAAAAACGTGTCAAGAAAAACGTTGAACGAGGACAAGCACATATCCAGTCTTCATTTAATAATACAATCGTAACATTAACAGATATGGAAGGTAATGCTCTATCTTGGGCAAGTGCTGGCGGTCTTGGATTTAGAGGTTCAAAGAAATCTACTCCTTATGCAGCTCAGATGGCAGCAGAAACTGCTACTAAAGCAGCTTTAATTCACGGACTTAAATCAGTAGATGTATTCGTAAAAGGACCAGGTTCAGGAAGAGAGGCAGCTATTCGTGCTCTTCAAGCTTGTGGTGTTGATGTAACTAGTATCAAAGATGTAACACCAGTTCCACATAATGGATGTCGTCCACCAAAACGTAGAAGAGTATAATAGGAGGTATAGATAGAGATGGCAGTCAACAGAGTACCTGTTTTAAAAAGATGTAGATCCCTTGGACTAGATCCAATCTACTTAGGAATAAATAAAAAATCAACAAGAGAATTAAGAAGAGCAAACAGAAAGATGAGTGAATATGGTCTTCAGTTAAGAGAAAAACAGAAAGCGAAATTCATCTACGGTGTTCTTGAAAAACCTTTTAGAACTTACTATGAAAGAGCTACTAAAATGGCAGGTCTTCCAGGTGAGAACTTACTTACATTACTAGAACTTAGATTAGACAATGTCATCTTCAGACTTGGTTTTGCAAGAACCAGAAGAGAAGCTAGACAGATCGTTGATCATAAACATGTATTAGTAAACGGTAAGACTGTAAATATTCCATCTTACTTAGTTAAGGCTGGAGATACAATAGAAATTAAAGAGAAATGCAAAACTTCACAAAGATATAAAGATATCTTAGATGCTACATCAGGAAGAATGGTTCCAGAGTGGTTAGATGCCAATGCAGATGCACTTAGTGGAGCGATTAAAGAACTTCCAACAAGAGATATCATTGATTGTCCAGTTGAGGAAATGCTTATCGTCGAGTTATATTCTAAATAATCCTTATGGATTAGCCAGGGGGCATGGAGTCTCTTGGCTATGAATATAGTCACCCTCAAAATTATGATAACCCAAAGGAGGGGCTTTTATAGTGTTCGATTTTAACAAACCGAAAATTGAAATTTCTGAGATTTCAGATGATAAAAAATATGGTAGATTCGTAGTAGAACCGCTGGAGAGAGGCTATGGAACCACATTAGGTAACTCACTTAGAAGAATTATGCTTTCTTCTCTGCCTGGTGCAGCAGTTAGCCAAATTAAGATCGACGGCGTATTGCATGAATTCAGTTCGATTCCTGGAGTAAAGGAAGATGTTACTGAAATCATTATGAACATTAAGAGCTTGGCTATTAAGAATAATAGCGATACGAATGAGGCAAAAGTCGCTTATATTGAGTTTGAAGGCGAGGGCGTTGTAACAGCTGCGGATATTCAGGCAGACCAAGATATCGAGATATTAAATCCAGATTTACCAATTGCTACTCTAAATGGAGGAGCAGATAGTAAATTATATATGGAATTAACTATTACAAAGGGCAGAGGTTATGTAAGCGCTGACAAAGGTAAGACAGATGATATGCCTATAGGTGTCATTGCAGTAGATGCTATTTATACGCCAGTAGAACGTGTCAATCTAACTGTTGAAAACACTCGTGTTGGTCAAATTACTGACTTTGATAAACTTACTTTAGATGTATTTACAAATGGAACTCTCGTTCCAGATGAAGCAGTAAGTTTAGCCGCTAAAGTTCTTAGTGAACACTTAAGTCTTTTTATTGATCTTTCTGAAAATGCTAAAACAGCAGAAGTTATGATCGAAAAAGAAGACAATGAAAAAGAAAAAGTATTAGAAATGAACATTGACGAATTAGAACTTTCTGTTCGTTCATATAATTGTTTAAAGAGAGCTGGAATTAATACTGTTGAAGAATTAACGAACAGAACTCCTGAAGACATGATGAAGGTGCGTAACCTTGGACGCAAATCTTTAGAAGAAGTATTATCTAAATTAAAAGAATTAGGTTTACAACTGAATCCAAGTGAGGAATAGGTTGTAATAGAGATTTATGGAAAATAGCACTTATTCAGTAAGGCCGAAGAAGCGTGGATAAGTGTTCCACAAATGGAGGAAAAAGATCATGGCAGGTTATAGAAAACTTGGAAGAACCGCAAGTCAAAGAAAAGCATTAATTAGAAATCAGGTAACAAATTTATTATACAATGGTAAAATTGTTACAACGGAAGCAAAGGCAAAAGAAATTCGTAAAGTTGCAGAAGGTCTTATTGCTATGGCTGTGAAAGAAAAAGATAATTTCGATACAGTAACAGTAATAGCTAAGGTTCCTAAAAAAGATGCGAATGGTAAAAGAGTGAAAGAGGTAGTAGATGGTAAGAGAGTTACTGTTTACGACGAAGTAGAAAAAGAAATTAAAAAAGATCATCCATCTAGAATCCATGCAAGAAGACAGATGTTAAAAGTTCTTTACCCAGTTACAGAAGTTCCAAAAGAAGCAGCTGGTAAAAAGAAAAATACTAAAAAAGTTGATTTAGTAGATAAACTATTTACTGAAATTGCTCCAAAATATGAGGGACGTAACGGTGGTTATACAAGAATCGTTAAGATTGGTCTTCGTAAAGGTGATGCAGCAATGGAAGTATTACTAGAACTTATCTAAGACTAAAGTATAGGCTCTTTCCTGTAGGGGAGAGTCTTTTTAATATATTTTTGTTTTTTTTAAAGTAATTAGTTGACAAAAGGCGCATTTCGTTATTTAATTAAAAGTATAACGGTGTGCCTTGTTAATGTTTTAGATTAAGGAGGAAGTATTTTTGAAGGTTATTAAAACAGAAGAGGCGGTAGGCCACGTTCTTTGCCATGATATTACTCAGATTATTAAAGGCTCAGTAAAAGATGCTGTTTTTAGAAAAGGTCATGTAGTAAGAGAAGAGGACATCCCAGTTCTTCTATCCGTAGGAAAAGAAAATCTTTATGTGTGGGAAAAGGAAGAGGGTTTCCTTCATGAAAATGAAGGTGCAGAAATTTTAAGAGAAATCTGTCAAGGCGATCATATGAGACCTTCAGAGGTGAAAGAAGGTAAGATCGACTTATATGCAGAATGCGATGGACTCTTTAAGGTTGATTCAAAAAAACTCCTTGAAATCAACTCTTTAGGAGATATGATGATCGCTACTCGTTCAGGAAACTTTGCTGTAAAAAAAGGGGACAAGCTGGCAGGAACTAGAGTAATACCCCTTGTTATTAAAGAAGAACGCATGGAGCTTGCCAAAGAAATTGGAAAAGGGGAGCCCATTTTACAGATATTAAAATTCAAACCTAAAAAGGTTGGAATTGTTACGACTGGAAGTGAAGTGGCTAAAGGGAGAATTAAAGATACATTCACTCCTGTAATCATAGAAAAAGTAGAAGAATATGGAGCGACTGTTGTGGCTCACAAAGTAGTTGGAGACGATACAGATGTGATCACTCAGACAATAAAAGATTTAGTAAAAGAAGGTGCTGACTTTATTATTTGTACAGGTGGAATGAGTGTTGATCCCGATGATAAAACACCTCTTGCTATAAAAAATACAGGTGCTAATATTGTAACCTACGGTGCACCTGTTTTACCTGGAGCAATGTTTTTACTTGGTTATTATCAAAATAATATTCCTGTGACTGGGCTTCCAGGCTGTGTGATGTACGCAAAGAAAACAATTTTTGATCTGATTTTACCAAGAATTATGGCCGACGAGAAGTTGACTGCAGAGGATTTTCATGAACTTGGTGAAGGTGGATTATGTTTATCATGTCCAGTATGTACATTTCCAAATTGTGGATTCGGTAAATAAGCACAGTTAGATCTTTTAGAAGTCATGTTAGAAGGAAAGATGATAAACGTGATTTATGGTATTTCCTTTTTGACTTAAGATAAACGATTTTTACCCATAGTAGAAATCGATCATGAAAGGGTTAGAAGAAAAAATGTAATGAAAGGTGCCACAAGTAGCTTCTTCTAACTTTGTTTTAGTGGCATAATCCTAACATTTAGGATAGAAAAGGGTAAGGAAATGAAAAAGAAAGTTTTATCACTAGTATTAGCAGGCTGCTTAGTATTAGGTGGCTTAGTTGCATGTTCATCTAAGGAAGATGCAGGACAAGAAACCAACGCAGCAGAGGTTCAAGACAGCGAATCTCAAGAGACGCAAGAAAAAACAGAAGAAAAAACAGATGACACGAAAGAAGCTGAGACAGAAGAAGAGGCAGCATTAGATGGAGAAGAAGTAAAATTATTAGTTGCAGCAGCAGCAAGTCTTGAGTATTCATTTAAAGATGAATTAATTCCAATGTTTCAAGAAAAATATCCTAACATTACTGTAGAAGGTACATATGATAGTTCAGGAAAATTGCAGACTCAAATTGAAGAAGGTTTGGAAGCTGACGTTTTTGTATCAGCAGCTATGAAACAAATGAATGAGTTATCAGAAAGTGGTTTAGTAGATCAAGATTCTGTTGTTGAATTATTAGAAAATAAAATAGTATTGATCGTTCCAGCAGCATCAGATTCTACTCTTTCAAGTTTTGAAGATATAGCTAATGTAGAAGGAAATATCGCACTTGGTGATCCAGAAAGTGTTCCAGTTGGACAATATTCACAAGAAGCTTTAACCAATCTTAATCTATGGGATAGCTTAAATGAAAGTGGAAAAATCAGTTTAGGAACCAATGTTACAGAGGTACTTCAATGGGTAGCTAATGGAAGTGCAGATGCAGGTATTGTTTATGCAACAGATGCAGCTCAATCTGAAGATGTTAAGATTGTAGCGGAAGCTCCTGAAGGAAGCCTTGAAAAGAAAGTTATTTATCCTATGGGAATTGTAGCTGCTACTAAAAATCAAGAAGCTGCCAAATTATTTGAAGATTTCTTAGCAAGCGATGAAGCCCTAGCGGTTTTTGAAAACTACGGATTTACACCAAACAAATAGTCATAAAGATAAAGAGCAGAGAGGCGGTAGATATTCGTTTCTCTGCTTTTTTAAGGAGTTTATGTTTTCAAGGAGGACATTATGGAGTTATCACCAATTCTAATATCTATTAAAACAGCATCATTGTCTATCATCATTACTTTCTTTTTAGGGGTGTTAGTGGCGAAGTTGCTGGTCGATGTAAAGAATGAAAAATGGAAGATGTTTTGGGACGGAGTATTAACGTTGCCAATGGTGTTACCACCGACAGTAGCAGGTTTTTTCTTACTTTTTATTTTTGGAGTGAAAAGACCTCTAGGAATCTTTTTTTTAGAGTTCTTCGGAGTTAAGATTGCGTTCTCCTGGTCGGCCACAGTTCTTGCAGCAGTTGTTATTTCTTTTCCATTGATGTACCGATCTGCTAGAGGTGCCTTTGAACAAGTAGATGAAAATTTGATCTTTGCAGCCAGAACTCTTGGACTTTCTGAATGGAAAATATTTTGGAAGGTTCAGTTGCCAAATGCCCTGCCAGGTATTGCTTCTGGGGGAGTACTAGCTTTTGCAAGGGGTCTTGGAGAGTTTGGAGCAACGTCTATGATAGCAGGAAACATTCTTGGTAAGACAAGAACCCTGCCTCTAGCCGTTTATTCCGCCGTTGCAGCAGGTGATATGGAATCAGCCTACCAATATGTTGCTATCATTGTAGTTATTTCGTTTGTGGTAGTCATTAGTATGAATTACTTTACAATGAAAGAGAGAGGAGGTAAAGGATGAGCTTAGAAGTGAAAATTAAAAAGAAGGTAAAAGGATTTGAATTGGATGTAGACTTCCAAGTGGATCAAGATACCTTTGGTATTTTAGGAGCATCTGGTTGTGGAAAGAGTATGACCTTAAAGTGCATTGCAGGGATTATGACTCCTGATTCTGGGTTTATAAAGTTAAATGATAAGGTTTTATATGATTCTAAAAACAAGATCAATCTAAAACCTCAGGAACGAAATGTCGGTTATCTTTTTCAAAATTATGCATTATTCCCTAATATGACTGTTTTAGAGAATATTGGAGTGGGATATAAGGGTGATAAAGAAGAAAAAGATCAAAAAGTCAAAGAAATGATGGAAATGTTTCATTTAGAAGAGCTAAAAAGCAAATATCCTAAGCAGTTATCTGGGGGTCAGCAACAGCGTGCAGCTCTTGCTAGAATGTTGATTTACGAACCTGATATTATGCTTTTAGATGAACCTTTTTCTGCTCTTGATATGTATTTAAAAGAAGAATTACAACTACAGCTATCAGATCTTCTTCGAAAGGTTGATAAAGAGACGATTATAGTAACTCATGACAGAGATGAGGTCTATAAATTGTGTAATCGCCTTATGGTAATTGATCATGGGAAAGTACTTGCCTGTGAAGATACAAAGGAAATGTTTCATGATCCATCTATTTTACAAGTAGCAAGGCTTACGGGATGTAAAAACCTAGTGGATATCCAGTGGATCGATGATGATACAATCGAAGTTGCAAAATGGGGGGTTAGATTAAAGGTTCAAGAGGATAAAGAGAGAAAGGCCACACATATAGGAATACGAGCTCATGATTTCATTCCATATCAAGAAAAACCAGAAGATATAGAAAATATAATACCTTGCTCCATAGCGGAAGTTTCAGAGGGACCTTTTGAGTGGAATATTTTATTTAAAACAAGTGCCAGTGAAGAGCAGATTTACTGGAAGATGATGAAGTCAGGGATGAGCAATAGGCAGATGGATTTTGGAATCAAATATCTTTCTATTGATCCTAAACATATTATGTTACTAACAAAAAAATAAAAAACTTAAAATAAAACCTGAAAGATATCTAGAATGATAAAAAGAACTAGGTATCTTTTTTGTATTATGAAAGGTATAAAAAGATAAAAACCATAAAAGTATTGACATTCATATAAAATGTGATAATATTAAGTCTATAGGTGACAGAAATGCAACCACACTCTAAGCATTTTTACCTATGGACTTTTCTTTATTCCATCTATTTACTTTATGTTTCATGAGAGAAACATGATTCTAAAAATATCATTGTTTTTAAATTCTAAATTAAAGTTTCAAATTTAAATTCCCAATCAAAGTACAAAAATATAATAAAAAAACTTTTACAAAATAAGTATCATTTTATCCATTTTATGATCTATAAAAATCAAGGTCTGTATAGAAGTTTTTATTTCAACTTCTATACAGAAAGACTTGTTTGATTCAGAAGGCATATCTTGCAATCTTATCGAAAGCATATGGTACCATCTATCGGATTTTCATAACCATAACAAGTGTAAAACAAGGATATTAAGAAGAAGGAATAAGGGAAAGGTTTTCAGTTATCATGATTTAAAAGAGTAAAGAAACTTCATGTGATCATGTTTCTTTACCAGAGAGAGGAGGTGATTAAAAAATATAAAAGAAGCAAATTAAATAATACTTTAAATATGGTGTGAAAGGAAGAGTATGAAAATTAAATTCAAAAGAGTATTAAGTATGGTATTAATCTTTTGTATACTTCTTGGCATGGTATCGTCCTATGATGTGAATGCCACTAATTCTACCAATACAGTATCAACTGCCTCTAGAGAAGAGGACCATGAATCAGAAATAGAAGAGGAGTCAAAGACAGAAGAGAAGGTAGAGTTAGAAGAGAATCTGGCATTGAACCAAGAGGGGAATTCAGATGGAGATATCAACTCAGAGAGGATACATGAGGGAAGCGATTTAGATCAGTTGAAAGATGCAGATCCTATGGAAGTAGAGGTCAATGAGAATATCATAGAAGAAAGCTGGGGACCAGAGGAGTCCGAAGAAGGTTTTA
>DVLR01000129.1 GCA_018715425.1 Candidatus Merdenecus merdavium | reverse complement strand
ACCGCTAATGCCAAAACCTTCGCCGTCATATTCAGATTTATTAACAAGGTCATTGGAGGTGATAGTATCGGTTTCAAAGCGATTAAGACCTTCTAACTCTGCTTTTCCATCGTCATATCATTATTTCGATCCTTTTCTCGACTATAGATTTTCAAATTCAGGTAATTCTTCAATGGTTTGAATTATAGTTCCTCTTGGAAGTCTTACTTCACTCCAAGAATGCTCATAATCAATACTGTAAATTAAACGCTCTTCATTAGCACTATAACCCAAATATAATACCACTCCATCTTGAGATAACTGTCCACCAGTATCCAAAAACATAAGATTTTCTGGCCCATCTTTCTTATAATTAAAGTCTTGTGAATCAATCTTTTTCTCACCAATATCCTTAGTAAGAGGATTATTTTTATAATACAAAACAGAACCCTTTAATCCTTCGATTAAATTATATAAATCATAATCTACACTTCTTGAAGGCAAAGAAATTTTTCCATTAATAATTATATGGAAAATCCCATTCTTAAACCTCCCATTATCTAATACTTCAGTTACATCTAGCTGAAATCCAAATGAAAAAACATTACCTATTATCATTTAACCTTCCAATCAAATTGCTTGCGTAATGCAGCCTTTGTTTTATTTGTAATCTTTAATGGATTTCGTTTATCAGCTGTTGATCCTGCCCAATGATAATTACCTGTACCATCTGGCATAAACTGATGAATATCTCCGTTCTTATCCATTGTAAATCTCGCTTTTTGGTTTCCAACCTTAGGAAATACTGAACTCTCAAATAAATCTAGCGAATTTTTAGGTTCTATTCCTGCATTAGGTCTATTCCCTTGCTCACCTAAAGTATGCTTAGGATTTGATTTATAAGACAATCCATTAGATGATATTACAGAATCTTTATAGGGTATTGCACTTCCTTTTCCACTAGGTGAAACTGCTTTTCCAACGATTGCGCCGGCAACTAACTTTGCAATATCACCTGTGTCAAATGCTCTTTGAATATCTACGTAATCAATTGTTGATAAAGCCCCTGACAACAACCCATTTCTCTGAATAGCATGTAGGAATTAATGGCTTTTGTCTTACCCTTGTCTATTTCCTTAATTTTTCAAAATATTGTTCTAAGAAATAATTCATACTAATTAATCACAAACTTTACTAACTTGAACTACAGGTTTTTCGATCCATTCTTTGAGATCTTTTATTTCAAAGTACTCAATAAATTTTCTTATAAATTTTTGATCAGCGATTTCTTCATCTTCATCATCGCATGACTTCATAAATATCTCCCCAACAGGTGTGAGGTCATAATACTCAAACCAACTCACACTGGATTCCTCACATTTAGAAGGATCATTTTTTGCTAGTTTTTCTATAACATATTGTTTACGATATTTTTGTTTATCTTCTAACGTTACTAATTCATCAGGTTCTTTATTAAAAACCAACCATCCTGCCTCAATTAGCTTATAAAGAACATTCACAGTTATCTGCCACTTCTGAGCTAGCAATGATGCATTACTCCTATTTTCAAATGTTAGACCCACATAATCAGATGAAGGATTACATAACTCATCAAATGCAGCATCTGACCAGCCTTGATACATTTGGTCTAAAACATATTTAATACCCAATAAAAATTTTTGTTCTCTATCCATTTTTATTACCTATTTTTAACTTTTAGGAAATTTAAACTTATCACTCTTTTTCCTATTTTGGGTGATTCCTTCATGTCGTGTTCCTTTAACATTTACATCAACCGTTGCAGTATTAGGATTTGTTTTATTGCTGGCATTACCCGCAGGTCTATAAGTTACCCAAACACCATCATTATTTTGTGCCCTCCAACTACCATCATTGCCTATGGGAATTCTACTATTATATGCTTTGTTATCACCTAATACTTTTTTAGCAAAATCTTCGGCTGCTGCATTTGGATTATTTGACTTAGGCATATCTCTTGGAGCGTTAACACTTCCTTGCCCATCAATACCTGCTCTACCTGGTAATTTTCCATTATACAAATCCTGTACATAACGATCATTGTTTGCCTGAATCTCTTTCCAAGTATGCTCTTTAAATTTACTAGACTCATTCCCCTTTTGGCTTTCTGCTATATCCTCTTTTACCTTATCCTTATCAACAGAATTTGGCCCTTGCTTTCCAGATTCTTCTTTTCCTTTATCTTTGTTACTAGTCCCTGCAGAGGTTTTACCATCAGTGACTTTATTTGTACTTGGCTTTTTACCACCTTTTCCACCACCTACAAGCATTGAGGCTAAGGTCGTTAAGAACTCTTCTTTTCCAACTTTGGCTGCAGCGTCCTCCGGTGAATAACCTTCATTCATAAGCTCTTTAATACGATATTCATTATCTAAAAAAGAGTAAAGCTCCTGACCATTAGTCCAAGAGTTTAATAACTCATGTTGCCATAATTTTCCACCACCAATTTCCCCAGAGTTCCCTTGAAGTTGCGCTAATATCTCGGAACCAACCATCGATTCTATAAAGGCTATATCTTCTCGACTTAATTCTCCCTGTATCCCCATCTCTTTAATCGTTGCTAGAGTTGCATCACTAATCTCTTTATGATGTTCCTGTAAAACTTTAACTGCACACGATTCTGTTTCACAATTAGAAAGCAAACTATTTAAGTCATCTAAACTTGGTAATTCAGGATTATATTCAAAGATCTGATTAACCAGATCACCTGCTCGACCACATTCTTTACTCGATAAATTTTTACAATTATCAATCTGATTTAAAACATAATTATTCTCCACCGCATTGGTCGCAACACTATCACCGATTACCGCATCAATTGCGCTGTCTCCCGTTAATGCGCCGGTGCCAGTCCCGAGAATTCCGATAATCGCGCTTAG
>DVLR01000128.1 GCA_018715425.1 Candidatus Merdenecus merdavium | reverse complement strand
GCCATTTTCTTGTGGGAATACATAAGGAGTACCCATGCCATCCACCGTGCTATCATAGACTCCCATGACAGAGGCTGCCTGACTATCGATATAACTCTCCCCTGGTCCCATTCCGTACCAAGTAACCTTTTGTAATCCTTTATGTGCCTTTAAAATCACACCAATTCTAGGTAAGAAAGGTGGCTCTAAAGCACCGCCCTGAACTGTTTTTCCTTGAATATTTATTTTTACTTGACCACAAGAATAAATATTATATTCATAATTACATTGAAAGCCCCATGATTGATTCATGCATCCAAAATACTTACCAAAGGTAACTATCACCCGTTCATCAGATGCCTCATATTTAAAGTATTCCAATTGTTCACTTGATTTATGGATAAAATACTTATTCATCCAATCATCCTTTTTATACATATCATTATCAATCGTAGGTCTATATACCGTCATCTTAGGCCCTTCACTAATATAAGTTTGCCCTTCTGATTCAAGAGAGATTAAGGTTCCAAAGATCGTATGAAAACGCACTCGTAACTGATCATTCTCAATGGATAAAATTCCCTCCCTTTCTTGTACCTTCAATGTTTCTCCAACTGGACGTTTCTCTAGCTTTAAACAATGAATCTCTAAAGGAATTTGTACTTTTGATACTTCATGTCCCTCTTTTGCAAAATTAGTATCCTCTTTATAAATCATCCATATATTGATATAGTAATCTTTGTTCGGTTGGGGATCAAAAATGGAAAAAGGGATTTCAATTTTTTTACTATCATGTGGAAGAACTCTAATATCCTCCATCATACCAGTTTCTATCTCACGGCTATTTTCCACTATAGACCATCTCATGGTAAGGTGGGAAAGATCTAAAAAATCATAGTGATTTATTATTTCTATTTCTTGGAAGCTTCCTTCTACTTTAGCTATCTCAACTGGGGCAATGATCTGCTTATATTCTTTTAAGGCTGGTGATGGTGTGCGATCTGGCATTAGGAGACCATCGATACAGAAGTTTCCATTGGTTGGAGAATCGCCAAAATTCCCACCATATTTATAATATTCATGACCATCTTCTTTCGTATAAATTCCATGATCATACCATTCCCAAATAAATCCACCTTGAAGTCTTGGATAGTTGCGATACATGTCTTGATAAGCTTTTAAGCCTCCTGGTCCATTTCCCATGGCATGGCCATATTCACACATCACATGTGGCTTATCACCTTTTATTTTATATTCTGCAATCTCTTTTAATCTAGATAATCTAGTATACATAGTGGAATAAACATCCGTAACTTCTGATTCAAAATCCCCTTCATAATGTATCAATCTTGTTGGATCCAATTCTCTTATTGCCCAGGCAGCACTTTTAAAATTACATCCAAATGAGGACTCATTTCCCATAGACCACATAATAATAGAAGGATGATTACGATTTTTTTGAACCATACGCACACTACGATCTACATAGGATTCCTTCCATTCTGGATGATCCGTAATCCACTCATAATTTTCTACCCATTCAAATCCATGACATTCTAAATCGGCTTCGTCAATCACGTAGAGTCCATATTCATCGCAAAGATCATAAAAACATTCATTTGCTGGATAATGAGAACAGCGGACTGCATTAATATTATATTGTTTCATTAGTAGCACATCTGCCTTTAGTACATCGTAAGTGACACTGCGTCCTTCTTTTGGATGATAGTCATGATGATTGACTCCATTTAAAAGAATCACTTGATTATTTATAGTAAAGTTTTTCCCTTTTATTTCTACTTTACGAAATCCTACGCGAATCTTAATGCTGTGATCTTTTGTTTTAACTAAAAGGTCATAAAGATGAGGTGTTTCTGCGGTCCAAAGATGTGCTTGTTCTACTACCGTTTCAATTATAGCCTTACTATTTTCTGTTGTAAACTCTCCTTTAGAAATTTCTTTTCCATAATAAGAAAGGATCCATGTTCCTTGTGTAATATCTTGTTTTGTTGTAATCTTTGCTTTTAAAAGCCCATTTTCATAACAATCATCTAAATCTCCTATTACGGAACAATCAAAAATACCATTCTTAGGTTCCTTCCTAAGTTCTACATCACGAAAGATACCGGACAACCACCACATATCTTGATCTTCTAAATACGTTCCATCAGACCATTTATATACCCGAACGGTAATGTCATTTTTCCCTTCCACTACATGAGCGGTAATGTCAAACTCACTGGTTAAACGGCTGACTTTACTATATCCCACATATCTTCCATTAACCCAAACATCATAAGCACTATCTACCCCATGAAATTTTAAAATAGTATCTTGATCTAACCACTCTTTTTCAAGAGTAATAACCTTTTTATAAATTCCTGTTGGGTTTTCTGTAGGTACAAATGGAGGACGGATGGGAAAAAGGTACCACACATCGGTATAATGCATCTTATCATATCCTCGCAACTGCCAAACCGATGGTACATCTATCGTTCCCCAAGAATCTCCCATACCTGGATTCATAAAACCTTCTGGCGAAAGTTCTGGTGCATCCACATATAAAAATTTCCAGTCTCCATTTAAGCTGATTTTAGCAGAAGAATCCTGATAAAAAGCGGTACGGGCCTTTCTTCTTCCTATATGCTGTAATGTCTGGTCTTCCCATCTTTTTTTCACTCTTCTTAACATGATATTTCTCCTTTAACTGAATTGAATCGTTATTTAATTGAACCACTTGTGCCTTCTACAATATATTTCTGTGCTATTAAGAAAATAATAATCGGCGGTATAATCATAATTACGGTAATGCACAACATTGGAATGATCTGTGTTTCATGGACACCTTTAAAAGATGCTAATCCTAATGCCAAGGTGTATTTGCTTCTATCTTGTAAATAAATTAATGGCCCTAGATAATCGTTCCATACATTAATCATATTTAATACACCTACCAGTATTAAAGTAGGTTTCATAATTGGCATAAAAATCTTCCAATATATCTGAAATGGATTTGCACCATCAATACGAGCCGCTTCCTCAAAATCCTTTGGTATTCCCATTAAGAATTGTCTCATTAAAAAGATATAATAAGCAGATCCAAAAAAAGTTGGTACAATGAGTGGCAATTAATGCTATACTCTTTCTTTTCATTACTACTTCCTCCTTTTATTTAGTAATATTACTATAACATTTACTTAGTTAAATATCAATTATTTTACTGATTCTAAATTCATTTCTTATATTTTTACTATTTTTTTGACAATATTTTTATGCACTTCTCACAAAAATAGACACTTCGCCTTTTGAAGTGTCTATCTATCCTATCTTCAATTTTTAGTTTCTTTAAGCATAAAAGCAATCCTTTGAAGGAATGATTACTTTGATCTATATCTTTCCCACTATAGATAATTTTGTTTATCATATAGAAGATATTCTCTCAACTGGTCTGGTCAACTTGTTGTAATCTGGTTATTTATACGAGTCCAATTAGGTGGTATGATATCCCACATGAAGAAAGAAGAAGTGGAATCATTTAAGCTTTCTTTCCATAATGATAATGTGTGATCACACACAGAACGGAGGAAATGATGA
>DVLR01000127.1 GCA_018715425.1 Candidatus Merdenecus merdavium | reverse complement strand
AAAGCGGGTGATGGGAATCGAACCCACGTATCTAGCTTGGAAGGCTAGTGTTCTACCATTGAACTACACCCGCAAAAAATATTCAATTTGTAAGTGGAACAATATTGACTTCTTACAAGTCGGGGTGACAGGATTCGAACCTGCGGCCTCCTGGTCCCAAACCAGGCGCTCTAGCCAAGCTGAGCCACACCCCGAGGTGTTTTGTTGATTTACGTCTTATCTGTGACGCAAGATATATTATATATGAGACTAGCAAGAAAGTCAACACTTTATTTCACTTTTTTTAATTTTTTTGTATTTTCTTCTCAAACCCTGATATTTACTGGGTTTGAGCCATCTATCTTTTTGAATTTTTATACTTTTTTCGAAATTTTTTTTAAACATTTATGATTTCTTTTTTTATGTTCACTTCGTTTTTTCATCCTAAAATGACCTTTCACCACTTTTCTTATGATGATATCAGAATCAAAAAGTGATGTTTTTTCAGTCAAGTTTTTTTCTATCTAAAATTAAGTATGTACAGAGATAACCATTTTATAAGTAATGAATGGTATAATGTGCTTCGAAACGATTATCTATTTCCATCAAAATATAACTAGGACGTCTTCCCTCCTGCCTTGGATAAGATAAACTTCCTGGATTAATCACCGTTATTTCTTCATCGTATTCGATTAATGGTTTATGAGTATGACCAAACATGGCTATATTACAACCTTTTATTTTTGCTTCTTTCTTTAATCTTGTGGTTCCAGCTCCTACGCAATAGTAATGTCCATGAGTAAGGAATATCTTAAATGGTCCGATGGTTAAGACCTCTTCTCTCTTTAAATCACTAAAAAAATCATTATTTCCACATACCATAGATACGGGACAGTTGGCTATTTGATGAATATAATCTTCACTTCCTTCTGCATCCCCAAGATGGAACAATCCATCAATAGGTCCCACTTGATGGAGAACCTTTAACAGATTTTCATCGTGTCTGTGGGTATCACTTACAACTAATATCTTCATCTTTATCCTTCCACCTCATTTAATATCTTCCGTAACTTTTCTTTTATTTCTTCTAAGGCCTTCCCTCTGTGACTCACTTTGTTCTTGATTTCTGGAGAAAGTTCTGCTGTGGAGCATTGATATTGGGGAACCATAAAAATAGGATCGTACCCAAAGCCGTTTTCTCCTCTTTCTTCATAGCCTATGTAGCCTTCTATGGTTCCTCTTGCACTCAGTTCTTTGCCTGAGGGAAGAACTGCTGCAATAACACAGACAAATCTAGCCGTTCTGTTCTCTATGGGAACTCCTTCCAGCCGATCTATGATGTTTTTATTTTTGATACTATAAGAAGTATCTTCTCCCATATACCTGGCAGAATAAATCCCTGGTTCTTTATTTAAATAATCAACTTCTAGGCCTGAATCATCTGCCAATACAATACCCTCTGTTAATTTACTAATCGCTCTAGCCTTGATCTGTGCATTTTCTTCAAAGGTTTTTCCATCTTCTATAATATCTATATCAAGACCTATCTCTTTTAAAGAATATAATTCTACTGGAAGGTCTTGTAAAATCATTCGTATTTCTTTCATCTTTCCTTCATTGCCTGTTGCAAATATGATTTTTTCTTTCATTGTAGCCTCATTCCTGCACTTTTTGTGCCTTTTCTTATGGTATCTTACTTTTGCATCTATTCCATGGAAACCGTATCCGTATATACCTTTAAACAGATATTACAATCGTACATCTCCTCTGCCCTCATCCATAACTCTCCATTTTCGCTAATATATCCTTCACCATCGCTAGTATCAATCTGGTCTGTCAAGGCCTCCTCTGATGGATATTCAATAGCAATGGGATAGCCTACTTCTGAGGTTCTGATTTTGATCACCATAGCAAATCTCTGTCCTTTTGATACCTGTATAGGTTCTTCTAAATCTATGGTATAGTATCCACCTTTTGAAATCCAGCCCTTTTGAAGAAATTTTGCTTCTTTTAAAGAAGACTCTCCTTCAAAGTTTTCTACTACATAGATTTCATAATCGGAATCATTTCCCACAGTATAAAATCCTACTGCCTTTAATTCTTCTTCACTTTGAGATTCATAAACGTTGCTAAAGTATGCCGATTCTTTTTCATATCCCACCTGTCCAGTATATCCACAAAGATCTGCCTGATAAATATGATCATAATTATCTGTGTCTTCTATTTTTGTATAAGCCACGTTGTATTCTCCAATTCCAGTATCGTAATAAGAAATATAAAAAACTCCTCCTTCACCAAACTCTTCTCCCCAACTATTTTGACAGATAAATGCTCCATCTCCTTCCACGGGCTGGCTAAAGTTAGAAGCAGCATAGGTATCGTCCCATCCAATGATAATAATATCATGGTTTTGCACCTGATCCCCAGTATAAGCATAGGCCTTTGCTTGGTGGTTATAATAAATAGAGTCACTATTTAGGAAGTCAAGATCCATATACATTGCAGACTGAACAGCTCCATATTGATATATCGCCCACTTAATATCTTCTAGATTTCCTTTTTCAATAATCTGTATTTCCTGAACGTGTTTCACTGGTTCTAAGCCTTCTGGTGAATATCCATCTCCATAAGGATCATCCTTTTCGTAAACGGGTCCTTGCCAAGCTGTTAGATAAGCCATTGATATGGTGTAGCCACCTCCTTCATTCTGCCCTAGGCGGAAACTATTAGATAAGGACATATGATCCGCTGAAACATCCAATTCCTCCTCTGGTAATAAGGTTGATTCTATAGCTGAAGAAGCGGCAACTGCCCAACAAGTTCCAAGCTTTCCTTGATTTTTAAGCTTCGGTTTTCGCCCCGTTGTCCGATAGTCGTAAAGGGCTGGTAATCTTGGTTCTGGTGCCTCATGTTCTAACTTGATCCCATTTCCATGAAGATCGAGCCATACCTCATACCCTAATGCCTTTCCAACCTCTTCCATGGAAAGAAAGAGTTGTTGATCTACAGTATCCATGGATTGATCCAATGGTATGGTTTGATTATCTACGATTAATTCATTCTCTTGCAAAGAAATTTGAACTTCTGTGTTGTTTTTTTCAAAGACTAGATTTCCATTCTTCTCACGCCTTAAGATACACCAAAAAGCATCCGCTATGGTATCTGGAGTTCCCATAATCTCCAAAGAATCCGAAATATATATTTGATTATGCTCCATTTTTAAAGGCTCCCCATTAAGAGTTACTGTTAGAGACTCCTCGTCAATGGTTCCAGCATTTAAGCTCCTCCATTGGTTGGTTTCTATCAGCGCCGTTTCTTCTTCTGAATCTTCCACTGCTGTATGAGATTCTGCAATCTCTTCTATGATCACACGATCCCTTTGGTTATAAAATACTACTGCCAAAAGGATCACAGGCAAAAGTAAATATCTTTTTTTATATTTCACTTGCTATACTACCTCTTATTTTTTTCTAGGTGGTCTAGGACCAAGGAACTGATAATAATACGTTTTGATCATACCATTATAGATCTTTCTATTTTTATCTGCCTTCTTTCCTATATATTTTTCAGTTTCTTCATAACTGGTAATCAAGTATTTAGACCAAGTATCTAGCCTTTTAAAACTTTCTCCAATCTCTTTATATAAGCTAGGGAGATTTTCCTTTTCCTCTATACGTTCTCCATAAGGTGGATTCGTTATGACAAATCCGTATTTTTTAGGATGATGAAGCTCACTAACAGGCCTTTGCTGGAAATGAATCAAATGGTCGACTCCAGCCTCTTTTGCATTGGCTCTCGCTATTTTAATGACTTCCGCATCAAGATCATATCCTTGGATATCCACCTCTATATGGTCATCTATTTGATCATTGGCTTCATTGATTGCATCATACCAACATTTTTTAGGAATTAGGTTTTTCCATTCTTCCGATAGGAAGGAACGATTCATGCCTGGAGCTATATTGGCTGCTATCATGGCTGCCTCGATGGGGAATGTTCCACTGCCGCAAAATGGATCCACTAAAATCCGATCTTTTTTCCAGGGAGTTAACAGAATCAATGCTGCTGCTAAGGTTTCTGTAATAGGAGCTTTGCTGGTTAATTGACGATATCCTCTTTTATGAAGGGAGGTACCTGTCGTATCGATTCCTACGGTTACTACATCTTTCATTAAAAATACTCTCAAAGGATAAGAAGCGCCTTCCTCTTTAAACCAATTGGTTTTATACTTTACTTTTAAACGTTCTACCATAGCTTTTTTCATAATGGATTGAATGTCTGATGGGCTAAATAATTTACTTTTTACAGATCCTGCTTTAGCAACCCAAAACTTCCCATCCTCTGGAATATAGTCTTCCCATGGAATATCTTTTGTTTTCTGGAATAATTCTTCAAAAGTAGTTGCTGTAAACTCTCCAACCTTTAGAAGAATTCTTTCTGCTGTTCTTAAAAAGATATTGGCAAAACATATGGCCTCTACATCACCCCAAAAGGTCACTCTGCCATCTTCTACTTGACTAATTTCATATCCTAAATCTATAATTTCTTTTTTTAATACTGCCTCTAAGCCAAAATGGCAAGGTGCTATTAATTCGATTTTTTTCATTTTTATCCTCTTTTTGTCCAATCTTTATATGGTGATTTCTTTTATGATTTCCTCTTGGAATCCCTTTACCTTAAAATTACCTTCTTCCCAAATTCCATAGGTTGGAATATTCCCTTCTTTAGGTATGGATACAGAACCTGGATTCAGCAAATAATAATCATCCATCTTTTCCGCTTTTAAAACGTGAGTATGACCATGAATGAGAATATCTCCTCTTTTCATAGGTGGTAAATGATCCTGATGAAAGATATGGCCATGGGTGGCATATATCACATATTCTCCATCTAAGATCAGGCTATAATCAGCCATGATGGGAAAATCAAGAACCATTTGATCTACTTCAGAATCGCAGTTTCCCCTTACTCCATAAATCCTATCTTTTTCACCATTTAACATGTCTATTACTTTTTTAGGATTGTAATCTCTTGGAAGATCATTCCTGGGTCCATGATATAGGATATCTCCTAATAAAACAAGCCTGTCTGCTTTTTCCTTCTTATATGCTTGTAACATTTTTTCACAGTAATATCCACTTCCATGGAGATCCGATGCGAACATTATTTTCATATGTAATCCATTCCTTTCTATTCTTTCAGCGGATTACAACGTGCCCATACTGTAAAGGACTTGCAATCCGCATAATACCTATTTACTTAGCTTATATTCTAAGTCCATAGAATAGGTGTGTCAATGTTTTTCATTCCTTTATTCTATCATATGACCAGGATAGGCATGTATACCACCTACTACTGATTTTACATGATATCCTTTATTGCTTAATTCTCTTGCTAATATCATACTTGATGAGCCTCTTTCACAATAGAGGATGACTGTTTTATCTCTACAGATCAAACACGAATTCCTAAGACAGTCACCTGGTATATTTACTGCATTTTTAATATGGCCCTTATTGTATTCTTCTTTGCTTCTAATATCTATAATAACCGCATGACTATCGTTTACATATCGATCTAATTCTTTGGAGGAAATCGTTTCAAATTTCATCATATCACTACACTCCTTCCTTATACATTATATTCAAGATTCGAGTGTTCAGTGCTAGCTTATGTAAAAAGGAGTGGATTTCTCCACTCCTTCTTGTGAGTATCAAAAAGATTCATTAGTAATCTTTATGACTATCTTCTAGGTCGTAAGCACGATTACTTTCTTTATTGCTCATTCTGTTATTGGCATTATTGCTTGCCCTGTTGTTTGCTTCATTACTTGTCTTGTTGTTTACACTATTGTTTGTTTTGTTATTAGCCTTGTTTGTACTCTTCATATCTGTTGATTGTGAGTTTTGCTTATTTTTAGCCATTCTATTTTCCTCCTAGATAAGATTTATATTACAATGTTATTATCTCTAGTTTAGCGTAAATTATTCAAAATAAAATCATTTGTATTGTCACTTTTTTAATCAATTTGTAACACTGTGGAATAATCTTCTATTTTTTTGTTGCTTTTTTGATAATTATATATTATAATTTCTATGTAGAAAAATTTACCCTTCAACAAATTTTTTTACAATTTATAACCCCTTATTAATTATTTATACTCCCCTCATCGAATCGACAGTAGCTCCCCTACTCGTTGATGCTCTATTGTACTTATTATGTGAAGAACGGCTTTACACAATACAATAGATATGAT
>DVLR01000126.1 GCA_018715425.1 Candidatus Merdenecus merdavium | reverse complement strand
ATCTCTTTGCTCTTTCTACTATGCCACCTTCTAGCTCCAACTCCTCTAAAGCTTTTGCAAATGCCAATACTACATGGGTAGGTGAGGTAAATCTCCATTTTCCATCTACCTCCATAGTCTTCCACTGATCATATAAATTCAATGACAAATTCCGCCCTCTATCTTCACATTTCATTAAATCTTTTTTATCAGCAATAATAAAAGAAAAACCTGGAACGCCCTGAATGCATTTATTGGCACTACTGATCAGATATGAAATACCAAGTTCTCCCACATGAAGATCAATGCCTCCAAAACTACTCATAGCATCTAAGATAAAGCAGATCTTCCGTTCTTTTAATAGATCGCTTATATCCTGCAACTCATTTAGTATACCAGAAGTGGTTTCACTATGTACCATGGCAAAGTGAGTAATGGTGGGATCTTCGTCCAAACGTTGGGCGATGATTTCAGCCTTAGGTATTTCATTAAAAGGTTCCTCATATAAATCATAGGAAATTCGATTATACTTTGCTATATCAGCAATCCTTTGGCCGTAAGCTCCATTGGATGCAATTAAAATTTTATCTTTCGGACCTATAACGCTAGATAACACCGATTCCACTCCAAAAGTTCCACTGCCTTGCATTAATATTGTGGTATATTGCTCTTCATCAACGTGTGCTAACTGTAACAGTTTTCTTCTAATGGTCTGGGTAATTTCTTTATATTCATCATCCCAAGTGCAATGATCCACAAGCATTTCTTCCTTTACTGTGTCAGTGGTGGTTAATGGACCTGGAGTTAGTAGTTTGTATCTTTGCTTCATAATCTTAATAATCCTTTCTAACTTTCATTTATAGTAAGTTTTTATCTTCTAACTTAGTAGTTTATTAAAAAACGTTTGATGCTATTTTGGCTTTTACTTTTTTATTATAATGACCTTCTTCTTTCTCGACTATCATGTTCTACCAAACTCTTGGTGAATTTCATGTAAGAAAATCATTTGATTTGTAAAATCCATGAAAATATTCTCTAATTTTAAAAATACCCCTTGACTTTTCCAATCAAGAGGTTTTGTATTATTCAAATTTTACGATTTCTTTTTTCAATCTTTTTATAATTTTCTTTTCTAATCTAGAGATGTATGATTGGGAGATTCCCAGTAAATCAGCTACTTCTTTTTGAGTCTTTTCTTCTCCATGAGGAGTATTTATTCCAAATCTTAGCTGAACAATCACTCGCTCTCGTTCTGAGAGTTTTGCAATGGCTGATCCTAAAAGTTTTCGATCAACTTCATTTTCAATATCCTTATAGATGATATCTTCGTCTGTTCCTAGGATGTCAGATAGTAATAATTCGTTTCCATCCCAATCCACATTTAATGGTTCATCAATAGACACTTCCATTTTAGTCTTATTGTTTCTTCTAAGATACATTAATATTTCATTTTCTATACATCTAGACGCATACGTTGCAAGTTTTATTTTTTTCTCTGGATTAAAAGTATTAATAGCCTTGATAAGCCCAATGGTTCCAATGGAAATCAAATCTTCCACTCCCACCCCAGTATTATCAAATTTCTTTGCTATATATACAACTAACCTTAAATTATGTTCAATCAATACAGATTTAGCATCACTATCATATTCAGTACCTAAGTCTCCTATTACTTCTGCTTCACGTTCTGGTTCTAATGGTGCTGGTAGCACTTCAGAACCACCAATATAATGTACATCATTTGGCTTTGAAAGAAGATAATTTTGAAAATTTGATATTACTCGGAACGAAAAACGCTGTGGTATTGCTACTTTGATAACCATAATAGAACCTCCTAATCATCTATTAATCCTGCATTTATTATTATTTCATATTCACCCTTGCTTGAAACTGCTTCATTACAGATACCGATCATTGGGTGTTTAATCATCTGTTCTGTTTCTCCTATGTGTATCTTCATACCATCTATGGTAAGGGCTGGTAGAAGGCCATGTTTTTTTCCAATGGAATGATAGGGAATATAACGTAATTGACTAAACATGGATTCATTCTCCTTTCCACCTACCCAGTTATATTGATTCATTTCGTCTAATCTTTTTAAAGTATCTTGGTCCAAAAGATTGGCTGCACTCTCCCTTTGCATAATGCTTACAGCCTTGCCAGATAAAGGATCTTTTAAATGATTTCCTGTATCTTTAAAACCCTTCAACAATAATTCTTTTTTCCCAAAATATAAACATACCTCATAAATATGTTCCTGACTATTTTTCCATTGCTCCAAGATCTTTAAACCCATTAAGACTATGAAGTAACTAAACACTGCAAATGCAAAAAATACTCGTATGGATGTACTTATTGTGCTGCTCCCCAGCACGACTTCTTGTACGATGTTCCCAATATTGCTATAACGAAATAACGTTTGGTATATACCTCCTAATAAGTAAGAGGATCCATAAAGCAATAACACTCCCTTTACCAATTGTCTCTTTGTTTTCATCGGATATGCAACCATTACCATAGATGTAGTTAAGATGACATGGCTAAATACGATCTGTAAAATGGTCTTTTCTATGGGAAACAATAGTAATAAACAGACTCCTAATGCTCCTACCATACTCCCTAGCATCATACGAAAATATGTAGTTTTTACTTTCAACAGTTTTCTAGTTACCATTAGTAGTAAATAGTCCATCAAGAAGTTGATAAAAAAAAGTACATCTATGTATACCTCATAATACAAAGCACACCCCCAATCTCTACTGCCCTGTTCCAATTAGCACTTTTTATTATAGGGGATAAGTGCTATAAGTTTTGTCAAAACAATGGTGTCGATTTATAATTTATTCGACATCTTCTAAACTGCATAGATCGTAGGTTATTAGGATTTATCTATTTAAAAAGTATGTCAGTTTTCATAGATAGAGACCGAATCCTAACTCTTTTTCTTGGTATTCTATAAACTTGTCGATAAGTTTATTCATAAATGAAAACCATAATTGACAGTCTGGCAACTTTGCTTTAATATAATGAATAATATGATTATCCACGGAACGTAATATAGGAGGAATATACATGAGCCACATTATTTCAGGTCAAACGAAACTAACTGGACTTTTGGGACATCCAGTTAAGCATAGCATCTCCCCTTTGATGCATAATTTATCCTTTAAACATTTAGGATTGGATTATGTATATCTTTGTTTCGATACCACAGAAGAATCCTTAAAAGACGTGCTAAAGGTTCTAACTGCATCTGGAATCCAAGGCTTTAACTGTACCATGCCAGTGAAAAATGCCATTTATCATCTCCTTGATCATCATTCACCTGCAGCTTCTTTCATCAAAGCTGTGAATACCGTAAAAATAGAACAAGGTAAATTAATAGGATATAATACCGATGGAATCGGATATATGGAGTCAGTAAAAGATGCTGGTTTTCATATGCCAGGCGAAAAAATCACCTTATTGGGAAATGGTGGAGCTGCAACTTCTATTTGCGTACAAGCAGCCTTAGATGGAGTGAGAGAAATAGATATTTATGCAAGAAAAACAGGAAAGTATTGGGGACGAACAGAATCTTTGATCCCTAAACTAGAGAAAGAAAGCAGTTGTAAATTAAATCTTTACGAATATGAGGATGATGTACAATTACATAAAAGTATAGGAGAAAGCAAGTTTTTAGTTCATGCTACCTCTGTTGGCATGTCTCCTAACGTAGATGATTGCATTTTAAAAGATCTTTCATATTTTCACGATGATTTGATCGTATCAGATATTATTTACGAACCAAGAGAAAGCAAATTACTTAAAATGGCAAAGAGTGCAGGTTGCCAAACTTTTAATGGCTTATATATGCTACTCTACCAAGGAGCTGCCGCTTTTAAGATTTG
>DVLR01000125.1 GCA_018715425.1 Candidatus Merdenecus merdavium | reverse complement strand
GATTAAATCTTCCAAGGCATCTAGCTTTTTGTCATGAATCACATGAGCTTTATTTTCGCTATCGTATACTGCACCATTTGCCATCTGTAGCAGTTTTCCAGAAAGGACCGCCGCATTAACCGCATCAATTTCTTCATCCCCAAAGTTAGCCACCATGTCCTCCTTAAAATCTGAATAGACTTTCCATTCTTTTTCACTTAAAGTGACGAACACCTCATTGCTGACGAATTCAGGCATGGTGAGATAATCGGTAGATTTCATAGAAATGGTGATGTCTGATATTTGTTTGTAGATTTCCTCTTCAGCACCGGGTAGCGGTTTATAAGAAAATATAATCTGAGCATTTCGCTTATCTGGCTTAAAATAGGTATTTCGATAATGACTAATATAGCGTCCAAGCCTTTGACCCAAATCAAGAATTCGAAATTCAGCCCATAAATCCATCAATCCATTACTGGAGGGAGTACCGGTAAGACCGACTATTCTTTTTACAGAGGGTCTTACTTTGAGTAGACTTTTAAACCGTTTTGCTCCATAGGATTTAAAGGATGACAATTCATCAATGACCACCATATCAAATTGAAAGGGAATACCACTTTTGTGAACCAACCAATCCACGTTCTCACGGTTGATGATATATAGTGTGGATTGTTTTTTGAGAGCATCGATTCTTTCTTTTTCCGTTCCCACTGCCACCGAGTAAGAGAGTCCTTTTAAGTGATCCCACTTATTGATTTCTGCTGGCCATGTATCCCTTGCTACTCTTAAAGGCGCAATCACTAACACCTTACATACTAGAAAGCTATCTAAACACAAATCAAATATGGCAGATAAGGTAATCACACTTTTACCTAAACCCATTTCAAGAAATACAGCCGATATGGGATGGGATAAAATGAATTCAGTGGCATAGCTTTGGTATTCATGTGGATTGTATTTCACTGAGTATCCCTCCAATCTGGTCTATATCATCAAGGCAATAGACTAGAAAGCCTAATGCCTCCAGTTGTTTCTTTCTTTTTTCTTGTATAGGGCGCATCTTTTTTCCCGTTGCTTTACACTCAACAAATGCCATTCTCCCCATAGGAAGTAGTACAATGCGGTCTGGCACACCATCAACTCCTGGACTTACGAACTTCAGTGCAATACCTCCCATGTCTTTAACTGCTGCTACAAGTTTTTTCTCTATATATTTTTCTTGCATAATATCCTCCCATCTGACACAAGAAACACAAAATCACAACCATTCCCCTATATTTACTAACGCGCGTATACGCTCACGGTTATTTACTATCTACTTTTAAGAAAAAGCATTTTGAATATAAGGGAAAAAGTTGTGTTGTGTCGCATTCTTGTGTTCTCTATCCACCATAATGATATAGTCGCTGCCTACCATAAATCGGCAAACGCTTAATACTACTGGTTCGTTCCCAACCGGAAATCTGAGACATAAGTGCTGCAATCTGATAACTGTCGGTAGTCTTTAATTCTGGGAGACTACGATTAAAGCATTCACACCAAATTTCCGCATTGCTTACAGATGTTCGTGCAACAGTACCTGTATGCTTGGCTCCACCAAATTCGCTACCGCTTAGGTAATTCCTACGGGCAAATAAGTCCATACTATCCCAATCATCTGGAAGTAGAGTATTTAGGTATTCTTCAACCATGCCAACACGCTCATCAGCCTCCATCGCACCTTTCTGTGCTTTTTCAGCCTCCTCTAAAACATCACCCTCGAGGTACAGTTTTTCACCCGATTTCCATATTTCTTTAGCTTCGGCCCAGAACTGCTGCCTATATGCTTCAGTAAAATTCCAGGTCTTCTTCTGCTTTTTCTGATGTACCTTAATAATCCAAAAGCGGCGGTTTCCTGTGATGTCACGTAAATATCCACGTTCTCCATTTACCGTTGCAATGACGATGCACTGTCTAGGATGACTTTCTACAACTCTTCCATAGGACGGTCTGTATTTATCATCTGAAGTTGAGAGGAACGCTTTTACTTTTTCAATATCAGCTTTCTTCATTCCAGCAAGTTCTCCGATTTCAACCACCCAGAATCCTTGCAGTTTTTCAGCACCAGACTTATCATCCATATCCGTAAGAGATAATGTTTCAGAGTAAAATTCTGCTGTTACAAGGTCTTTAATGATGGTGCTTTTCCCAATACCCTGATCGCCATCAAGCACAGGAACACAGTCAAACTTAATTCCAGGAACATATATCCGTGCAACAGCAGCTGCAAAGGTCTTTCTGGTCACTGTGCGTATATACTCGGTATCATCTGCCTGGAGATATTTGATAAAAATATCTTCTACACGTTTTACTCCATCCCACGCAGGGAGGGAATCAAGGTAATCCCTTATAGGATGGAATCTTCTATCATCAGCAACCTTAGTAAATGCAACATCGTGGTTTCTGCTTGAAAACGGAAGGTAGCGAATATCCATAATGGACTTAAGCTGGGCTGTGTCGGCATCTCTCCAAAATACGTTACCTTCTGGTCTTTCCCATGGTAGTGATCCCGTGACCTGGATACGGTTCGACAGCTCGTTATATGCAAAGTTCTTGAAATCGAGGTCATGATTAAGAATAAGGTTTAAGTTGTATACGCTGTTTTCCAGTAAACTTGATCTAGGCTGATACCTAAGTCTTGACTTCCAATCATCTCCACTGTCAGTGAAATCCACTTCAGCCTCTGCTAGTTTTTCATTGGTAGCAAAGACTTTTACCTCATCAATTTTCATGGCAAAATCACACATATTCTTAAAGGACTTCTTATCATCCTCATCACCAAATTTATGGATACGAACGATGTCAAAGGCATTGCATAGTTTTAGGTATGCCGGGTCCTTGGCATGATGGCTATACACGAACTTGCCACCATCTTTGATTTCAACACCCGCCATACTGCTTGATTCTATAAAATGGTAGCGGTCCTCATTTTCTGTTGGCTCGTAGACGTCTGATAAAAATACATCGATTGCTTTTGTAACAGGGAAATAAACTCTATTAAAAAGGCCCACAACACCCTCCTTTGCAAGAGGGTCCTGTACCTTCTCATGCGAAACTGTATTTGCCTTGCTCTCCCTAGATGAAGTCGGAAGTCTTGTAGGATCAGTCCATTCGGGATGAGCAGTTAAAATATCATCTGGATTAAGCCAAGTTTTGTCTACTTCCTTATATACAAATTTTCCGTTGGATGGCGTACTTGGCCAGTACATCAGCTGGTTTGGTAGATAGGAGCATTCATCGAAATAATCCATGCCAAGCATCTGTGCTAAATATCTTGAAACTGCTACAAATTCCTCTGAGGTTACATCTCTTGTTAGGGGAAAAATAAGACGCACCCTTGGATTTTCTTCTGTGCTACTATGGGTTGAATAAAGAACAGAGGTATATGCAGCTTTCGATTCATAGTTTTCAAGAAATTCTTTATTAATTCTGTCACCATCTAAAGCAATCATTGATCGAAGTTCCACAGTATCGTTTTTTCTGCGACCACCTTTTAATACACCTGCAACAAAGCCACCATGATCTTTTGCAATATCCTTTTGACCTTTACTGAACTTGGCATATTCTTCAGCTGATTCCGTGGTCCTAATTGGAGTCTTCAATCTATCTTTTAGCGCATCAAAAGTGATTTCTTTGTTGACCCACTTCTTTGCCTGTCGGCTGTTCCCATAAGCAATGGCTAATTTTCTCAACTTAATAACCTCCTTTCAAACGAGGTCTTTGTCCATGTTCAAATCTTGCCTGTCTAGCAGCACGATAGGCTTTTTCAGTTGCTCTACGGTCCATATCACAAAGATAGTTACTGTCATCTCCAAACAGCTCAAATTTGCCTTGATGATTTATCCCAGGATATCCAGCAAAGTAATCTCCATCGATAGTTTCGAAGTTATACTTATTAGGCCAATTACCGTTGTTTGCATAGGCTTCACCTTCAATGCACCATAGGATTTCGTTAATATCTGTACCACTTGGAATATTTCCAACCACAAGGATTGCTGTCTTGGATTTTCCGTAAGTATCAGGATCGTCTTTTCCCAGTTCGTAGAAACGGTTAATTTTCTCAGCATCAGCATCGGTCATTTGTCCCTTTACTTCTACATATAGGTCTCCGCAGGATCTACCATCTACACCATGAAGAAGAAAATCTGGAAGATACACTAGCCCATTTCCAAGATCATAGCCTTCGGGTTCATACTCATATTCAATACCACAGAAATCGAAAAACACGGCCCAGCGAGCCTCAAGCCTTGATCGGAATAGATAACCTTTATATTCAGTCTGTATTGCCTTTATTTTTTTCATAAAGCCTCTACCTCCTCAAAATCTTTATTGAAATATCTGACCGGTTGTCTACGTTTCTTTGCCTTTTCTATTTCAATACTCATGCCTTTTGAGATAACATCACCAAGTACCCAGACTTCCTGGCACTTACCCATAAGAATGATGTCCATGAAAATAGCAAGATCACGTTCTTTCTCATTACTGTCATCCATGAAAGGGAATAGAAGGTGCGGGGTCAGCGGGATACATCCACGTTTGAAAGCAAATTCTGCAAACTGAGTGGCTTTTAATACATTTTCCTTAACAGCTCCGTGAAAAGGGGCGCATATATAAATCAAAGGACGAAAGGCAGGTTTTAATGCTGCCTTTTCCTTCTTTACAATATTGGTTAGTGCTTCATGGGGAGTAGAGTCATAGTATCCTTCAGCATTGAATTTATTTATGTTCATCACAGCTACCCCCGGCTTTAATGTTTTTACTACATTCGCTACAATATATTGCAGTTCCAAATAAATCACTTTCACCATCACCTAGGATTTCTGCAATATCCACCATTACCTGGGCACCACACATCGGGCAATGGCAAAATACATTCTCATCTGTTATTTCAATGGATACCTCCATGGTATCGTTCAATCTCTCTTTCACATAAAACATAATGATTATCCTCCTTAATTTTTGTTCTCTTCCATCTTCAGCTTGTACCATTCCAGATGACGCTTACGCTGCTGATAATCTGGAACAGCCACTAATAAACCCACATCTACTTTTTGCAGAGTTTCCAGCATGGTAATCTGCTCATCTGAAAGATACGGACGGATACTTTTACCTTTTTCAATACCGTTAGCAATTCTAAATTGCTTTGCCGACATCCCTGTAACAATGCGGTTAATCATGTCGCATTCATTACTGAAGTGATAAGGCTTGGGGTTTTCATGGAGCAACTTAATGTTGTCAGTCAGCAAAGGAAACTCCTTACGAGCGGAAACAAGAGTTTTAATAAACTGTTCCATTTCATTAAAGCGTTTAATGTATAACTCTTTGAACTTCATTGCTTTCTGCCCGGTATATCCCATAACCAACATTGTGAATCCATCACGAGTCATAGCATAAGCCTTTTGCTTTCTGTTCCAACCATCCGTGTATGAGGTCGGCTCAAAATTGAGCTGAGCAAATTCTGTGCTTAACCCAGATTTGGGGTCAGTGATTTTAGCAATGTCACGCAGAACATTTTTATGTTTCTTCTCAAAGAACTCAGCCACAAACAAACTATCTACTCTTGCCGTATCCTTGGTGTCGGCAAATACACCGTATTTGTCTTTAGGTATTAATTCTCTCATCAGAATTACCTCCTTATAATTTTTGAGAGGCCTTGACCTCCTACCTAGTAGCCTTGGGAAAAGGTCAAATCTGACGATTTGGATATTCTTTTCCTAATTTCTTTGTTGCTCGCTTTAATTTCTGGGTGATATTGTTTTCATCTGCACCGATAGAACGGGCATATTCACGAATTGAAATGCCATTAATACGGACTGCAATAAAGGCATCTGCCCATTCTGGTTTCTTGGAAAGAGTGCTGCGGATCCAGTCACAGATTTCTTCACATTCATAATCTCTACTGCGTGTCTCGTCATCAGAAGTGGTACAGAGATAATCCATAATGTTAAAGGACTCCTCGTCTGGTTCAGCCTGGATATATCCCCTCTTACCACTTAACTTCTTCATCTTTGGATTGGGGTCAATATACCTGGTTTCCCTGCGCCAGCAGTTGTATTCTTTGCTGTTCATAAGGTCGAACATTTCCTGCACGGTCTCACAACGCTTTACTTCAGCCTTCTTTTCTGGCTTTGCTTCTGCAAGACGCTGTTCATAGTCGATATCCAGCATGATGCTGTAATCATCATCCGGAATATCAATTGTGGTGTAGAACTTGTGGCCGTTTTTGATGTTTTCTTCGTACAAAACTCGAATCTTCATTAAGTATTCCTTTCCGTCCCGGCATTGGGCGGCGGAATACAAAAAGAGCCTGCGGTGAAGATGACCACAGACTCCGCTTGTCCTAAAAAGGGCACACGAAATAACGGTGGGTGCATCTTCATTCCAAACACAGTCTTTATCACTGTGTTCTGAACTCTTATGCATCCCGCCGTCCGTATGCGCACTAGGACTTTGAGATTGATTTTGTCGAGCGATAACCGCTCTGGATAGATTTCTCCCTTAGGGAGGATAGGTAGGCTGATTATTCAAATCTGTCTCTACCTATCATTTGTTCTAAAAATTACTTTTTCTTGCTTGGTCTTGTTTGACTTAAAGCACTGCCAGCCACAGACTTGGCTTTCTTGCTGTAACGCCCATCACTAAGAATTTTGCTTGATTTTGATGCAACTCTTTTAGATGTTTGCTTTGAATTACGTTTGGCCATCTGCACTACCTCCTTTCCATTTTTTGGATTCGTGCATTCATTTTCGTAAATATAATGTAGATTTTCGCAAAGATACATGATAGAATATCTTTGTTATGCCTTAACTAAATGATGCTGGTTTAAATCCTATCTACATAATATAAAAACCCACCTTTCGAACTGGGTACGTTCCAGGCCGAAGGTGGGTACAAAGTGGGACAACTATCTT
>DVLR01000124.1 GCA_018715425.1 Candidatus Merdenecus merdavium | reverse complement strand
TCTATAGGTGTTTCAAATTGTGTTTCTGCCCTATCAATACTTAAAAAAGATTTTGGCTCTTTTTTTACCTCTATCTTTGCTTCTTCTGTATTAAATACATCATATGGAAGAGCCGCAATGTTACTAACCAAATCTTTTCTTGGTCTAATACTTTTAAATCCTTTTACTTTTGCCATTCTATTCCCCCATGCTTTCCTTACTTCCTAACATTAGATTTATTTTTTCATAGAAGAAAATATCTTTTGATACTTCCTTTTATTTCTTCCCAGAGACTTGATACATTTCATGATAACATCAAACTTTATTTTTGTCCTTTTGATTTTCTTTACCATATAGGTCTCCTCCTGATCCTTAGAATTTCAAATCATGAAAAATCCCCATTTACCTTGGCTTAGGAAATGTCATCCACAATTCACGAGCAAAAGCGATGGGGTTTTATCTATGAATCGTTATTTCACAATTCTGACTTTTAACACTCCATCAATAGCCATTAGTTTATCTACTACCTCTGAAGTCATTTTTTCTTCTAAATCTAACAAGGTATATGCATAATTTCCTTTACTCTTATTTACCATATCAGAAATATTAATATCATATGACCCAATAACGGAAGCAAATTGTCCAATCATATTTTTAATATTTCTATGATTAATGGCAACACGGCTTGCTTGAGTACAAACTCCTAAATCACAATTAGGATAGTTTACAGAATTTTTAATATTACCGTTTTCCATAAATTCTCTTAATTCTTTTACAGCCATAACGGCACAGTTATCTTCAGACTCTTGAGTAGAGGCTCCAAGATGAGGGATTGCAATGACTCCTTTTTCTCCTGCAATGGTTGGATTTGGAAAATCAGTAACGTATTTTTTTACTTTCCCTTCTTTTAAAGCCGCAACCATATCTTCTTCATGAACCAGAAGATCTCTGGCAAAGTTTAAAATTACCACATGATCCTTCATCAATGCAATGGTATTTTTATTGATCATTTCCTTTGTGCTATCTAAAAGGGGTACATGTACTGTTATAAAATCGCATTCTGTATAAATATCATCAATATTTTGAATATGCTTAATCCCTCTTGATAAACTCCAAGCAGCATCTACAGAGATGTATGGATCATAACCGTAAACAGTCATGCCAAGATGAGTGGCAGCATTGGACACCTTAACACCAATAGCTCCTAATCCAATCACCCCTAATTTCTTTCCTTTTAGCTCTGTACCTGAAAACCTTGATTTTTCTTTTTCTGTTAGTTTGGCAATATTTTCGTTGTCTTTTTCACTTGTTACCCAGTTAATACCACCTACAATATCACGTGATGCCAATAACATCCCTGCAAGTACTAATTCTTTTACACCATTTGAGTTTGCTCCAGGAGTGTTAAATACTACGATACCTTTATCTGCACATTCCTCTAAAGGAATATTATTTACACCAGCTCCTGCCCTTGCAATAGCCACTAATCCATCATGTAGTGGCTTTTGATGTAAATTTGCACTTCTTACTAAAACTGCCTCTGAATCTTCAAAGTTTTCGGTAAACTCATATTCATCAGAAAATAATTCTAAACCTATATCTGCTATGGGATTCAAACAATTATATTTAAACATTATAAATTCTCCTCCTCAAATTTTTTCATGAAATCAACTAGACTTTCAACACCCTCCATTGGCATAGCATTATAGATACTAGCTCTCATTCCACCTACAGATCTATGTCCTTTTAGATTTTCAAATCCATTTTCTTTCGCTTCCTCAATAAACTTCTTATCTAATTCTTCATTTCCTGTGATAAAAGGTACATTCATCAATGATCTGTCTTCTTTCACCACAGTGCCTTTGAAGAGTTTACTTTCATCTAAAAAGTCATAGAGTACTTTTGCTTTCTTTTCGTTTCGTTCTTTCATCGCAGAAAGACCACCTAAACTTTTAATCCATTTAAATACTTTGCCACAAATATAAATACCATAAGCTGGCGGAGTATTGTACATAGAACCGTGATCGGAATGTATTTTGTATTGAAGCATAGTTGGTGTGTTCGGCAACACATCCTCTGTAATTAAATCTTCTCTAATAATAGCAATCACAACACCTGCAGGTCCAATGTTTTTTTGTACTCCTCCATAAATCATACCATATTTACTTACATCCATTGGTTCAGATAAAAAACAGGAAGATACATCTGCTATTAGATCTTTTCCCTTGGTATTAGGAAGGGTTTTAAATTTAGTTCCATAAATGGTATTATTTTGGCATATATGTACGTAATCTGCATTTTCGCTAATTGGAAGATCTGAGCAATCAGGAATATAAGAAAACGTTTTGTCCTCAGATGTAGCAACGATATTGGCTTTACCGTAAATCTTTCCCTCCTGATATGCTTTTTTTGCCCATTGACCAGTTATAATGTAATCAGCTACCTTATGTTTCATAAGATTCATAGGAATCATGGCAAATTGCTGTGATGCTCCTCCTTGAAGAAATAACACTTTATACTGAGCAGGAATCTCTAA
>DVLR01000123.1 GCA_018715425.1 Candidatus Merdenecus merdavium | reverse complement strand
AAGGTCTGGCGCATAACGACTTGGTGCATCTATTTCCTCTTGTAAATGCTTCAGTGCAATGGCTACAGTTGTATCACCATCAAAAGGAACACGTCCAGTCACCATCTCATACATCGTAATACCTAATGAATAGATATCACTCTTTTCATCACTATATCCACCCCTTGCTTGTTCTGGAGAACTATAATGTACAGAGCCCATAACATTAGAACTAATAGTATTAGAAGATGCTGCTCTGGCAATACCAAAATCTGTTACCTTTACTTTTCCATCTGTAGATATAATAATATTTTGAGGCTTGATATCACGATGAACAATATGGTTATTATGGGCTGCTTCTAATCCCATGGAAACCTGGATTGCTATGCTAGTTGCCTCTCTTACCGACAATCTTCCTTTTTTAACAATGTATTCCTTTAAAGTGATTCCTTCTACTAATTCCATTACAATAAAATAGACTCCGTCTTCGTCGCAAACATCATAGACACTCACGATATTGGGATGAGTCAATCCAGCTGCTGACTGGGCTTCTGTTTGGAATTTACGAACAAAGGTTTTGTCTTCGCGAAATTCTGGTTTTAATACTTTAATCGCTACATATCGATTAAGCTTAATATCCTTTGCCTTATAAACATCAGCCATTCCACCTGATCCGATCTTTCCGGCAATTTCATATCTATCACTAATAAAAATTCCTTCTTTTAACATCTTTCCACCTCATCTGTATCTGGCTGAATTAGAATAACTGCAATATTATCTTTACCGCCATTCTGATTTGCCTTTTTAATTAACTCTGTGCCTATAGAGGACAACTCCATACCACTATTTATAATATCCTTGATATCTTCATCCTCTACCATATTGGATAAACCATCTGAGCACATTAAAATGGTACAATCTTCTGCAAGTCTAATATCAAAGAAATCTGCGTGAATTTCTTTGCTTACCCCTATTGCTCTAGTAATAATATTCTTATCAGGATGGAGTCTTGCTTGTTCTGGACTTATTTCTCCGATACGAACCATTTCTTCTACAAGTGAGTGGTCAATAGTTATTTGATCAATCTTGTCCTTTTCTACCATATATAATCTGCTATCTCCAACGTTAGCAATATACATATAATAGTCTATCATAGTAGAAACTACCATAGTAGTTCCCATTCCCTCCATACCAGTTTCTTCTTTTGCTTTCTGATATAGTGTTTGATTTGCCTTTGTGATTGCACCTTGAATCAGTTTTATAGGATTTGCTTCTGAATCCTCTTTGATGGATTCGATGACAGATTCCACTGCTGTTCTTGATGCAAAATCTCCCGCTTTATGTCCGCCCATTCCATCTGCAACGATGAATAAATTGGGCAAATTGCCAATTGGGGTTTCTGACACAAATACATAATCCTGATTTACGCTGCGTTTTTGTCCTATATCTGTAACAGAAAATGCATTCATACTTACTCCTTTCATAGACTCATTGCCTCTTAAGTGATAAATCTAATTCTCTATTGCTCTCCTTTTAAGGGGAGATCCATATAACGCTTTCTTAGCTGTCCACAGGCTCCATCAATATCTCTACCCATTTCTCTTCTAATAGTAACATTTATTCCGCATTTTTCAAGTTTATTTTTAAATTTTTCTACATCTGATTTTGTAGATTGTACGTAATCCCTTTCTTTAATAGGGTTAATTGGAATTAAATTAATATGACAATTTTTATGTTTTACCAGTCTGATCAATTCCTCAGCATCTTCGCTCCTATCATTAACACCTGCCACAAGACCGTACTCAAACGTCATTCTCCTGCCCGTCGTCTCAAAATAAAAGTCACAGGCTTCTAAAATTTCTTTTAAATCATAGCGTTTTGCAATTGGCATTAACTTTCTTCTTTTTTCATCTGTTGTAGCATGAAGAGATAATGCTAATGTAATCTGTAATCCTTCTTTGGCAAGCTCCCTGATTTTAGGTGCAAGTCCACATGTAGATACAGTCATGTTTCTTTGACTAATATGAAGGCCATGCTGGTCACTTAGCATTTGAACAAATTGAATAACATGATCATAATTATCAAGGGGCTCTCCTGTTCCCATAAGAACTAGATTGCTCACTCTTTTTCCAGAATACTTTTGAATTTGATACACTTGGCTTAACATTTCTCCAGGAGATAAATTTCTTGTTAATCCGCCTATAGTAGAAGCACAAAAAGTACATCCCATTCTACAACCTACCTGTGATGAGATGCAGACAGAGTTTCCATGGTGATACCCCATGAGAACACTTTCCACTACGTGACCATCACTACAGCCAAAGAGAAACTTTTGTGTACCATCTACTTTAGACGTTTGTACCTCTAGCATTTTTAAAGGCGAAAGTTCATATCTTTCCTTCAATCTTTCTCTTAGATCTTTTGATAAATTTGTCATCTCGTCAAAGCTATCTATTAGTTTCACATGAATCCATTCATAAATTTGCTTACTACGAAATTCTTTTTCTCCCATTTCTTCCAATTCTTTTTTTAATTGGTTAAAAGATATGGATTTTATTTCTTTTTTTTCTATTGTTTTCACTACTTTATCCTCTTTAATCTCGCTATAAAGAAACCATCGGTTTTATGAACTCCTGGGAGCAATTGAAGGTATCCTGTTTTTGAGGTTTTACTTTTTAAAGAATCATCAATATATGGATCCAAACTTTCTAATTTGTATGGATAATTTT
>DVLR01000122.1 GCA_018715425.1 Candidatus Merdenecus merdavium | reverse complement strand
GTAACAAATGGTTTATCGTTTTTCGCATAATATTGGTAGAGAAACTCTTTATATCCTACTTCTCTCTCTATTGTATTAGCTATAGTTACTTTTTCTTTTGATAGCAGATAGCGTTCTTCCTTTTTTAGGGTTGCCATAGTGGGGACTTGAATTTTATCAGCAGCTGTAAGGATGCCAGTTAATACAAATCCATGATCGGATGTCAAATGTACATCCTCAAACCCCATAGCAAACAAAGCACGTATCTTTTCTGATAGATAAGATTCATAAACATCAAAAGCCTTTAAAGCTTCTTGCTGCTGTTTTTCGGACACATAATCAATCTCGCCATAAGTAAGCAGAAGTTTATCTGCCGTTATTCCCGTATTCAGTTTTTCTAAAGGGAGCATGACAATATCCGGACACTCTTGTAGCAAAGCAATTTCCCGCTTACTCTTATCTTCTACTACGATATGATTTCCCATATACAGCGCACTCATACCGTTTTCAGTTACAGTAGGAAGAGCGGCAAGTCCCAAAGATCGATCAACCTTAATCTCTTTGGGCAATTTTGTTACAATGCGATTCGCTATTTCCAAACGTACACCATCACAGACAATCACCGCTGTCCGACAGACTGCATGGCTGAATATTCTTTTCAAATATCCTTGTTGAGTATCGGCATATTCGTCTTGAAGACTAAACCACTTATCCAATAGTACCGCATTGAGTTGCTCATAATAATGCTGCCAAGGTTTCAGTTTTTCCGGTTCATTCAGCCAATAGACATAACAAATACGCATAGCGGCATCCAATGATGCAAAATACTTATCGTAATAAGAACAAAATTCTTTTAAAGACACAATCTTATTGATTGATTTGGGTTGATAGCGGAGCAACTCCAACAAACCATTCCACCAAAGGGGTTTAAAACTATCTGCCTTTTTACTTTTCATCCTCTCATTAATCCTATCTATCA
Source organism: Candidatus Merdenecus merdavium (assembly GCA_018715425.1). Taxonomy (GTDB): domain Bacteria; phylum Bacillota; class Clostridia; order Lachnospirales; family Lachnospiraceae; genus Merdenecus; species Merdenecus merdavium. The sequence continues at coordinate 2,264 of DVLR01000122.1, read as the reverse complement.
GCGAATTATCACGTTCACCTTTCGCCAATGACTCTCCAATAACTTGAAAACAATAAGCATCTGCTTCTTTAAAACAATGATCAAGGTGGCATTGGGTTAAATCAATGTCGGCAGGTAATGAGTAATTCTGCAGGGCTGCCTCCAATGACTTCTGCAATTCCACACTGTCTACCCACTGATAATAAACAGCCAACAGAACCGGATGGATAGAATCTGTAACCAATTCATTCAGAAGAGTCAAGGTGACTTCTTTGGCGAACATCTCTACAGATTGATTAGTGATTGGTTTGCCCATGATTTTATACACTTCAGTTTGAAAAACATTCCAAACATCCACATCCATCTGCTCTGCAATCTTCTCCGGATTATTTAGAAACTGAAGCAGATTTTTCTCCAGTTCCAAAGGTGTAATGATACCTTCTACCACTCCTTTCCACCATTTCTCATCCTTACCAAGACTCAGTTTGGCTGCTAATAATAGCTCGGCACGCTCCAAAGAAGCATTCAACTTTAACTTCTTGTAAAGCTTGGCTTTGATGTACTCTTCCATATCATTGAGATTGATCCATCCACATGTCTCAGCATACTCTAATAAAAAAGTCAATTCATCATGCTTAATAGAAGTGTAAAACACAACCTTTTTATCCGGTGACTCTTTTTCCGCCCGATATTTAGCCTCTATCTCGCTCAGCAAATCACTGGCATGCAACAAAACACAGCCCTGAGGCAGGTATTTCAATAAAAAAATACCTTCGCCATTAGCATCTGTAATCACTACTCTATTATGACTACTGAGGACTAAATTTATATCTTCTTCAAACCATTTATCTATCATAGTCTATCATTCTATCACATAACCATCACATAAGAAATATCTAATTATCAGAGACTTAAAAATTAAGGCGTGCTATCTATCACATAACCATCACATAAGATTTAGGACTAAAAGCAGGACTAAAATGCGACTAAAAATAACGTTTAACATTTTATAGTCCTAATAATACCAAGCAATCGCTTTCCTAATGCAGGTTATCACATAACCATCACATAAAGATTAAGCCCAAAACGGAACATAGCTGGCGAATTTTCTTGATTTGCTTTCTGGATCATCTTCTTTTATGACTTTTTCTTCCAATGCATCTCTTATTATTCGCGAAGCAATCGAATAGTTATGCGCATCTATGCCAAATCTCTCTCTTAAGCTCTGGTTAGTCATTTTTTCATTAGAAACGTATTTTAGACAAGCATGTTGATAACAAGCTCTTATTTTCTCATTTTTATCAGTGTCATTCAAAGCTTTATAAGCGTACATACAAACGACTGTTCTATTTTCTTGCAAAAGAATATTGATAGCAGGAAGTTGGTAAAGTTCATTATAAAAAATCGTTTTATCCAATCCACTCCCTTTTTCTTCACAAAAGCCCATACGCCTCATTAAGTCAGCCAACGAATCGTTTCTTGAAATATATTCATCTATAAATCTATCTTCACTTATCAACGGCAGTCCGGGGTTTGATATTTCAATTCTATTTGAATAGATTTCTACCATTGGGAATCCTTGTACCGAGAAGTCCTGATGAATAATACTATTGGCCACAAGCTCCCTTATGGATATCTCAGGAAACATCCTGACCTCCCTTCGCAATGCTTTTCCTATCTCTTCATTAGCAGGTAATTGTCCATTAATCCAATCGATTAAGCCTCCAAAACCAACGGCGTATCCTTTCACTCCAATCTGTTCACGTACTGTTTCTATTTTATTCTTGCCTTTATAGACAATCACTCTCATTGATTTACGATTGAGATTATTAAAGTCATTTAGATTTTTAGCAAATAAAATAGCTCCTAATTCCGTAATACCTAATCCTTGCTCGTCTACAACTACCAATTTTTCACTAATAAATCGGTCAATTACCCCTTGAGAAGTTTGAGGCATAGGAATCTTCATCAAATCAAAATAAGTTTCTGCGCTCAAAAGAGAAATCACGTCTGAAACACTTAGATTCTTTCTTACAACAATAGTTTCCAATGGCTTTTGGTGCTGATTACTCCATATTTTGGCTTCCTTATCCGGATAGCCTTCAAGGAGCTTGGTAAGAGTCCCTATACGAACATAAGCTTTATGAAGAAAAGTCACAGGTCTATTGATTGCTGCCGGAATTTTATAGAAAGAGATATGTAGTTGTTCGTCATAATCAAATTCATAAACCTCAAAGTCAATGCGGGGATTCAAGCGATTCGATAGCCACATTTCAAGTTCTTCA
>DVLR01000121.1 GCA_018715425.1 Candidatus Merdenecus merdavium | reverse complement strand
GCATATGGACAACGTGTATGGAAAAGACATCCTTTTGGAGGATTCGCAGGGCTTGGAAGATCACCTTGTAAAGTAATTCTTGTTTTGGTTAATTCTGGGTCTGGCACTGGTACAGATGATAATAAAGCCTTTGTATAGGGGTGCTTTGGATTACTGTATAGTTCTTCTTTTGGTGCAGATTCCACAATGGTTCCTAGATACATAACCGCAATCATATCAGAAATCATTTCCACAACACTTAAGTCGTGTGAAATAAAGAGATATGTTAAATGATAATCTTTTTGAAGTGATTGCATTAAGTTTAATACTTGTGCTTGAATGGATACATCTAAGGCAGAAACAGGCTCATCAGCGATCATTAATTTAGGTTGAACGGTCAAGGCTCTAGCAATCCCAATTCTTTGCCTCTGTCCTCCAGAAAATTCGTGAGGATAGCGTTCACCATGAGCTGCACTTAGTCCTACAACTTCTAATAACTCATGAACTTTTTTTAGTCGTTCTCCTGGACTTAATTTTGTATGAATCAGAAGAGGTTCTCCGATTAAATCTTGAATTCTCATTCGTGGATTTAAAGATCCGTATGGATCTTGGAAAATCATCTGAATATCTTTTCTTAATGGTCTCATTTGATCTTGAGTTAAGGTAGAGATCTCTTTATCTTCAAACCAGATTTCACCAGAATCAGGTGTTAAAAGATGATCGATCAAACGACCTGTTGTGGATTTCCCGCAACCAGATTCTCCAACGAGAGAAAACGTTTCACCAGGCATGATGTCAAAAGAAATATCATTGACGGCATGAACAACCTTTTTCTTACTAAATAAGCCTTTTCCTGATTGAAATGTCTTTACTACATGTTTTACAGATACTAAAGGTTGACTCATCTTTTAACCTCCTCTTCCTGTTGATTGACCAGATGACACCTGCATCTGCGTTTCTTTTCTTCTCCTATATCTAATAATTCAGGTTCTTCTGTATGACAGATATCCATAGCGTATTTACAACGTGGTGCAAATTTACAGCCTTTTGGCATAACAGATAGATCTGGAACACTTCCAGGAATAGAAGGAAGTGAAGTAACTTTACTTCCTAATTTAGGAACGGAAGCGATAAGTCCTTGAGTATAAGGATGCTTTGGATTAGCAAAAAGTTCCTTTACGCTAGCTTCCTCAACAATGCTACCTGCATACATAACAATGACGCGGTGACACATCTCAGCTACGACACCTAAATCATGGGTAATCATAAGAATTCCTGTATTTTTAGTTTTTCTGATATCTTCCATTAAATCTAAAATCTGAGCCTGAATGGTTACATCTAATGCTGTTGTCGGCTCATCAGCGATTAACAAATCTGGTTCACATGACATGGCCATGGCGATCATAACTCTTTGACACATTCCACCAGATAATTGATGAGGAAAGTTTTTTAAGGTCATTTCTGGCTCAGGAATCCCTACAGATTTTAACACATCATAGGCTCTTTTATGAGCCATATCCTTAGATATCTTATTATGAAGAAGAATTGCTTCTGTTAGTTGTCTTTCAATTCTCATGCAAGGATTTAAAGAATTCATAGGTTCCTGAAAAATCATAGCGATTTCTCTTCCACGGATTTTTCTCATTTCTTTTTTATTTAATGCAAGAAGATCTTGTCCATTTAAAAGAACCTCTCCATTGGAAATTTTACTATTAATAGGACTTAAAAGTCTCATGATAGAGAGGGATGTTACTGATTTACCACATCCTGATTCACCTACTAATCCCAGAATTTCCCCACTATTAATTGTAAAAGATACATCGTTGACAGCTGTAACCCAGCTTTTATCTCTTTTAAATTCGGAGCGAAGATTTTTTACTTCCAATAGTTTTTTTGACATGATTTTCGCCTCCTAATTCATTTTTGGATCCATGGTATCTCGTAAACCATCACCTAATAAGTTAAAGGCTAATACTGTTAAAAAGATTAAAATACCAGGGAATAATACCATGTGTGGTGCAGTATTTAAATAGTTTCTACCTAAAGAAAGCATTGCGCCCCATTCAGGTTCCGTTACATTAGCACCAAAACCTAAGAAACTAAGAGATGATGCAGCTAATATTGCTGTACCGATACGCATGGTAAAGTTAACGAGTAATGATTGTATCGTACCTGGGAAAATGTGTACAAATAGGATCCTTCCATTTTTACATCCTAAAGATCTAGCCACTTCCACGTAAGGTGCTTCTTTTACCGTTAAGGTAGCACTACGTATGATTCTGGCAAAGGACGGTACGGTAAAGACGGCAACAGCAATCATGACATTAATGGTACCAGGTCCAATAATTGCAACAACGGCAATGGCCAAAAGAATGTCTGGGAATGCAAATAAAATATCAGATCCCCTCATAATTAAGGAATCTAAAATGCCACCATAGAACCCTGCTAATAATCCTAATAATACACCAATTACAGTACCGATAAATGCGGAGATTAAAGCACTGAATAAAGATAGTTTCGCTCCAACCATAAGACGACTAAAAATATCTCTTCCAAATTCATCTGTTCCCCATAAATGTTTAGCACTAGGTCCTTGTAATAGACTTGAATAATCTGCTTGGTTTGGATCATATGGAACGAAGAATCGTGCAGTTAATGCTAAAAAGATTAAAACAAGGATAAAGACCAATGAAACAACTGCAGTCTTACGTTTCATGAATTTTTTTATAAATTCTTTAGTTTTACTTTTTGCCTTAGGAAGCTCTTCTGCTGACATATAATGATGCTCTTCATTTACTTTGTTTGTTTCTGTCATTTTCTTATCCTCCTAATCATAGCGTACTTTGGGGTTAATTACGCCGTAAAGTAAATCAACAATCAAATTAATCACAATATATTCTACTGCGAAAAATAACAACAATGCCTGAACGACTTTATAATCCCTAAAATTAATAGATTCTACTAGTAAACGACCAAGGCCAGGAATAGAAAATACGGTTTCTGCCATAACAGATCCAGAGAGTAGTCCACCAATTTGTAAACCTCCTACTGTTACGATCTCTATTAAAGAGTTCTTAAATGCATGACGCATAACCACAAGTGTTTCTTTTAAGCCTTTTGCACGTGCTGTTCTTACGTAATCTTCTCTCATGGTTTCTAACATTGTGGATCTTGTAAACCTTGCTAAGACAGCCATAATTCCAGCTCCCATTGTAAGGGATGGTAAAATATAACTCTTCCAGCTATCAAGACCAGCAGTTGGCAACCATCTAAGAGTAACGGAAAAACCCTGGATTAGCTCCAACCCAAGCCAGAAGCTAGGGATGGAGATACCAGATATTGCAATCAGCATACCGAAGTAATCTAAGGTTTTGCCTCTAAATACTGCAGAAATTACACCGATTGCAATACCAACAATAGTAGCCCACACCATAGAAGAAAAGGTGAGCATAAGTGTTGGTTTCAATCTAGGAAGGATGGTCTGTGCAACAGTTTTTCCATTTTTAATTGAGTTACCAAGATCTCCTGTTAAGAGACCCTTCATATATTCGCCGTACTGCTCTAATAATGGCTTATCAAGGCCAAGCTGCTCACGTATAATTGCCACGTCTTCCTTTGTCGCATCCTGACCTGCTATTAATCTTGCTGGGTCTCCAGGAATCATATGGATAAACATAAATACCACAAATGAAATTACAAGTAACAATGGGATGGTACTTAATATTCGTTTTAAACAATAACGACCCATTTATAAACCTCCTTATCCTAATTGAACCGTATCTTTGTATTTTTATTGATCTAATGTAGCGTTATTGAATGAAAATGCACCGTCTGGAGCAACATAAACGCCAGATAGATATGATTTTGTTGAGTAAATGATCTGATCATTTCCAAGGAATAGCCAAGGAGCTGCGTTCCATGCTATCTCCTGCGCTTCACCATAAACTTCGTTTTGTTCCTCTTCGTTTGCAGTGTGTAAACCTTCGTCTAATAACTCATCAAACCTTGCATCTTCAAAATAAGCAGTATTAGCACTTCTAGGTGGAATCATAGTGCTGTAAAGAATATTACGTAGAGAACCATCCATGGTAAAATCAGATGCTGACCAGTTTACATACCACATGTTAATCTCTGCTTCTTCTTGTTCTACATAGATTTTATCGCTTAAAGTTGCTGGTTCCATAGGAACAACTTCTACTTCAATGCCGATTTGTTCTAATTGCTGTTTGATAAATGTCATACCTTTTACTTCTTGAGTTGTGTTATCACCCCAAATAGTAAGTTTAAAGCCGTCTTCATATCCTGCTTCTTTCATCAATTCTTTTGCTTTTTCAACATCGTATGTATAAGGTGTTTGTTCCTTATAACCTCCAATGATGGATGGAACAACAGATGTTGCTGGTTTTGCATAGCTTGCGTACATTAACTGGATATAAGCATCTTTATCGATAGCATAGTTCATAGCTTGGCGGACTTTTACATCTTGAAGTTCAGGAACATTTTGGTTAATGGTTACGTATCTCATAATATTAGAATCAGAAGTTTTAACGTTAACATCATCGATTGCTTTGATGGTTTCTAACTGATCTGAGAATGTTGGATAAATAAAATCTGCCTCTCCCGTTTGTAACATCGCTGTACGTGCTCCAGCTTCCGGTACTTCTTTGATTGTTACAGTATCAACAGATGGTTTTTCACCCCAGTAATTCTCATTACGTTTCATAACGGTTTCATCACCTTCTGCCCAATCAACGTATTCGAAAGGACCTGTACCTACTGGATGAAACATAATATCATTTCCGTATTCTTCTAAAGCATCAGGACTGATCATACAAACTTGTGTCAAACGATTAAGGAATGGTGACCACGCTTCAGTAAGATGAAATACAATCGTGTAATCATCTGGAGTTTCTATGCTTTCAATACGTGGAGTCTCTGTTCCATCTGGATTGGCAACAATGAATGTTTTTCTTTGTCTTAAGTTATTTGTCTCATCGGTAATACGCTCATAGTTAGCTACAATAGCTGCTGCGTTAAAATCGGTTCCATCATGGAATTTAATCCCCTGTTGTAAATGGAATGTATACGTAAGGGAATCATCTGATATTTCCCAACTTTCTGCAAGAAGACCTTCTAATTCTTGCTCTTCATTGAAACGAACCAATGTTTCGTAGAGACCTCTTGTAGCAGAAATAGCATTCGTATCAGGGATATTTGCAGGATCTAATGAACTAACGCTTCCTTCGATAGCAATTACAAGATCATTGTCTGGTGATTTCCCTTCTGTGTTTGCTGCTGTGGATAGATGACCGTCATTATCCTCAGTACTCTTACTTTCATCACTTGCTGATGTGTCATTACCTGCTCCATTTGTAGAGTCATTTTTATCACTGCCTCCACAAGCTGCTAAAGATAATGACATTGCGCCGACCATAAGCATGGTCAAAACCTTTTTGTACATCTTCATTCTTTCTTCCTCCCAAATCCCGTCTCATACCTTAACCATATGAGGCATTTTTGTTCGTGATTGAATTTAGATACTTTTGGACTCAATCACTCATTCTTCGTTTTGGTTCCATCATAAAAATAAAAAAGTCGACAAACTTCTTCAATTTTACTTATTAGAATTATATCCATTGCACATTATTTTGTCAATTGTTTTATCTTGTTTTCTATTGTTTTACGTTGTTTCTTATTACAACTTTCTTGTTTCGTCTTAATTATATGGAAAATGCTTGTGAATAAGTAAAGTTTTATGAATATTTCTCTCAATACAACGATAAGTCTAGATAAACAAGATGAAACAAGAAAAGCTAGCTTTAAAAATAAAAAGAATAATTTACTTTTTATCCTTTTCATATTATGATAGTCATATCATAATATCAGATAAATGCAAAATAAAGCAGATGTTAAAGATATTCGAAAATAGATCCTA